>CAZJDU010000007.1:60467-70218 GCA_964544855.1 uncultured Nocardioides sp. | reverse complement strand
GGCATGATCGTCTTCGTCCGCACCAAGCACGAGACCGAGACCCTCGCCGAGAAGCTCCGCGCCCGTGGCTACTCGGCGGCCGCGATCAACGGCGACGTGCCGCAGGCCGCCCGTGAGCGAACGGTCGGCCAGCTCCGCGACGGCAACCTCGACATCCTGGTCGCCACCGACGTCGCCGCCCGCGGCCTCGACGTCGAGCGGATCAGCCACGTCGTCAACTACGACATCCCCACCGACACCGAGGCCTACGTGCACCGCATCGGCCGCACCGGCCGAGCCGGGCGCAGCGGCGACGCGATCTCGTTCGTCACCCCGCGGGAGCGCTACCTGCTCAAGCACATCGAGCGCGCCACGCGCTCGTCGCTGACCCAGATGCAGCTGCCGAGCGTCGACGAGGTCAACGAGACCCGGTTGGCGCGGTTCGACGACAAGATCACCGCGGCGCTCGAGTCGCCGCAGGTCGGCTTCTTCCGCGACGTCGTGGGCCACTACGTCAACGAGTACGACGTCCCCGACGTGGACGTCGCCGCCGCGCTGGCGCTCGTGCTGCACGGCGACACCCCACTGCTGCTCGAGCCGGAGCCCGAGCCGCCGCGGCCGCCGCGCCGCGAGCGGGACGACCGGCCGGGCAAGGGTCGCCCCCAGGGAGAGCGTCGCCCGCGACGAGGCAGTGACCAGCCGATGGCGACGTACAAGATCGCGGTCGGCAAGCGGCACCGCGTGGAGCCGCGGCAGATCGTCGGCGCGATCGCCAACGAGGGCGGGCTCGACCGGAGCGACTTCGGCGCGATCACGATCCGGCCCGACCACTCGATCGTCGAGCTGCCGGCGAAGATCGCCCCGGAGGCCTGGGAGAGGCTCAAGGAGACCAGGATCAGTGGCAAGCGGATCAACCTGCGCCGCGACTACGGTCCGCCGAAGGGCCGCAAGCCCCGCGACTGAGGGGCCGACGCCCGCCAGCGACCATGTCCTCCATCAAAGCCGTCGGCATCGTGGCCGCGCTCGTCGCCGTGATCGGTGCGGGGTGCGCGGCGACGACCGCGGAGCCGGCGGCGGGGCCCACGTCCCGTGCCGGTGCCGCCAGGACGCCGCCGCCCGCCGCCGCGACGACCGGGTCGAGCGCGGCTGAGCAGACGCCGGGTCAGCCGACCGCGCAGCAGGGCGGTGCACACGCGGCCGACATCCCGGATCGGGTGATCCTCACCCAGCTCCGCGACGCCGCGGAGCGGATCGCCAAGCGGCTGCCGTCCGAGTCGCCGGTCCCGACGCCGACCGACATCGAGCCGGACTCCAACCGGGCGCTCGGCTACCGGATGCTCCTCGACTTCGGCTACCCCGCCGAGCAGTGGCGCTACCTCGATGCGCTGTGGCACCGCGAGTCGGGCTGGAACCATCTCGCCGAGAACCCCGGCTCCGGCGCCTACGGCATCCCTCAGTCGCTGCCCGCGACCAAGATGGCCGTCGTCGGGAGCGACTGGCGGACCAACCCGGAGACCCAGATCCGCTGGGGGCTGGCCTACATCTCCGCCCGCTACCGCACCCCGGAGCGCGCGTGGGCCCACTCGGAGCGCCGCGGCTGGTACTGACGCGACGGTGGTCTCGCACCTCGACCACCGTGGGCAGCGCTCGGACCCGATCGTCCGCGCCCCCACGGTGGTTGAGGTGCGAAGGCCGCCCAGGCCTGAGCCTCGAAACCACCGGGACCGTCAGTCGAACATCGAGTCCTGCTGACAGGCGGCGCCCGCGATCATCCCGCCCGAGGCCGCGGTGAGCACCGACGCCATCGGCATCGGCAGTCCCGGGCCCTGCGCCATGTCGCCCGCGGCGTAGACCCCGGGCACGCTGGTGCGCCCCATCGCGTCGATGACCACGGCGCCGACGTCGGAGAGATCCAGGCCGAGCTGCTCGGCGAACGGCGCCGCCTGCCGCCAGTCGGGCTTCACGAGCAGACCGCCGAGCTCGACCGTGCTGCCGTCGTCGAGCACGACGGTGAGCCCACCGTCGGCGCGCACCAGCTCGCGCACCGGCGCCGTCACCACCTCGCGCTCCTCCCGCTTCAGTGCTGCCGCGGTCTCGTCGTCGAGCTCGCCGCCGTCGGTGAGGACGACGACCCGCGACGCGAGTCGCTCCATCATCCGCGCCAGGTGCGGCACGTGCGGCGCGGCGCCCAGGATCCCGACCGGGGTGTCGGCGTACTCGTAGCCGTGGCAGTAGGGGCAGTGCGCCGCCTCCGCGCCGAAGAGCTCCTCGAGGCCGGGGACCTCGGGGAGGGTATCGGCGACACCGGTCGCCAGCAGCACCCGGCGAGCGACGAGCCGCTCGCCGTCGGCGACGTCGAGGTGGAACCCGCCCTGCTCGCCGCCGATGTGCCGGACCTCGTGGTCGTCGAACGCCACGGTCTCGTAGCGCGCCACGTCCGCCCGCGCCGCCTCCCGCAGCACCGCGGGTGACTCGCCGTCGTGGCCGAGGAAGTTGTGCATCTCGTGTGCCGGGTCGTTGCGGTAGCGGTCGGTGCCGAGCACCACCACGTGCTGCCGCATCCGACCCAGGGTCAGCGCCGCCTGGAGCCCGGCCGTGCCGGCACCCACCACGGCGACGTCGTACGTCGTGCTGCTCATCGTCTGCTCCTCTTCGTCTGCACGTGCGTCGTTGTTGACGCTGGTCACCAGCGTGTGACTTCATGTCGACATGAAGTCAAGCCGAGAGGTGACGTTCAGCGTCGGCGAGCTCGCGGAGCGGTTCGACCTCGCCACGCACGTGCTGCGCCACTGGGAGGACCGGGGTCTCATCGATCCGGAGCGGGACGCTGCCGGGCGGCGCCGCTACCGCGAGGCCGACGCCTACCGCGTGGCGGTGATCCTGGCGAGCAAGGAGGCGGGCATGAGCCTGGATCAGGTCCGGGCGCTGGTGGACGGTGGGGCCGCCGACCGACATCGGATCCTCGAGGCCCACCTGGCCGACCTGGACGCGAAGCAGGCGGCGATCGACCGGTCGCGCCACATGACCCGGCACGCCCTGGAGTGCCGCGCCCACGACATCGCGACCTGCCCGAACTTCCGCGCCAACGTCGCCGACATCGTGGCCGGCTCCCGCACCGGGCTCTCGGACTCGACACATCCGGTTCACGGCAGTGCTGGCGGAGCGCCAGCTGCGCGTGCTTGAGTGATCTGGCTCACAGTGCTCCCTCTCGGAAGGCTTCGGCCATGCTCCAGACGCTCGCGCGTGCCCGCCTGCTCGCGCTCCCGATCGCCGCCCTGCTCGTCGGCCTGCTCCCACCCGTGCTGGTCGCGGCCCCGGTGCAGGCGGCGGCGCCGTCGTACGTCGCTCTCGGTGACTCCTACGCCTCCGGGCTCGGCACCCGCAGCTACGTGCACAGCGGATGTCGACGCTCAGACCTCGCCTACCCGCGGCGGATCGCGGACCAGCGGGGCTACACCCTCGACTTCCGGGCCTGCTCCGGCGCCACCGTGCCGACCGTGACGAACGACCAGCTCGGTGCGCTCGGCGGCGCCACCGACTACGTCACCGTCCAGGTCGGCGGCAACGATGCCGGCTTCGCCGACGTGATCACCGAGTGCGCCACACCGTGGTGGGCCGGTGACTGCAACGGCGCGATCGACGACGCGCAGGCGTTCATCCGCACCATGCTTCCCGGCCGGCTGGCGACGCTCTACGCACGAGTCCGCGACCGCGCGCCGAACGCCGTCGTGGTGGTGGTCGGCTATCCCCGGCTGTTCATGGGCGAGGACTGCAACGGTGGCACCTGGTTCTCCCCGGCTGAGCAGACCCGCCTGAACGCGACCGCGGACCTGCTCAACGATCGGATCCGCGCCCAGGCGCTCGGCCGCGGCTTCGGCTTCGCCGACCCGACGCAGCGCTTCGTCGGTCACGCCGTGTGCGACGACGTCGAGTGGGTCAACGGGCTGTCCTACCCGGTCGACGAGAGCTACCACCCCAACCGCGCCGGCCACTCCGCCGGGTATCAGCCGCTCGTCAGCCCGATGCTCACCGGCTCCTGAGCCTGGGATCCGCCGCCCGTGGGGCGGGGCTGAGTACGCGTGCTCACGCACGCCGTCGGTGCCAGGTGCTAGAACCGAGGCATGCGACGACTCTCGGCAGGGCTGCTCGCCCTGGTGCTCCTCCTGCTTGCGGCGTGCACGGCCGAGGAGGGGGACGACGAGGAGCCGGTGCGTGACGTGGCCGAGGACGTAGCGGCCGCTCTGCCGGCGGCCGACCAGGTCGACTGGCAGTCGGGCGCCGACATCGACGTCGCGGCCCGCTTCGACGAGATCATCGCCGGCATGGGTGGCGTCGAGCCGACCGTCGAGGTGGCCGAGGTGACCCTCGACGGCTCGACCGCCGCCGCGGCGTTGGCCTGGTCGTGGCCCGTCGGACGCGGTGACCCGTGGGAGTACGACGCCGTCCTCGACCTCGAGCGCGACGGCGCGCAGTGGCTGCCGGTCTGGTCGCCGACGCTGGTCGAGCCCGGCCTCGCGGAGGGGGAGACGCTGTCGGTCACCACCGAGCCGGCAGCACGGGGCGACGTCACCGGCCAGGGCGGCGCCGTGCTGGTGACCGAGCGGCCGGTGCTGCGCTACGGCATCGACAAGGCCAGCGCGTCCGGTCGGCGGGCGGTGGCCGCGGCGCGTCGGCTGGCGCGGCTGACCGGCATCGACGTCGCGCCCTACGTGCAGTCCGTGCGCGCCGCCGGCGACCGTGCGTTCGTCGAGGCGCTCACCTACCGCGCGGGGCAGGTGCCGGCCGCGGTGCGCACCGCCGCCCGGGAGGTCGAGGGCGTGCTGGTCGTCGAGGACGAGCTCGCGTTGGCGCCGACGCGGGAGTTCGCTGCGCCGATCCTCGGACGTGTCGGCCCGGTCACGGCGGAGATGGTCGAGGAGGACCCGGAGACCTACCGTGCCGGCGACGTGGCGGGGGTGTCGGGCCTGCAGGCGCGCTACGACGACCGGCTGCGTGGCCGCGACGGGGTGGTGGTGGAGGCGCAGCCGGCGGAGGAGGGGCAACCCGTCCGTGAGCTGTTCCGCCAGGACCCGGCCGCCGGGCAGGATCTCGAGCTCACTCTCGACCGTCGGCTGCAGCAGCGGGCGGAGGCGCTGCTGGCCGGTGTCGGGCCGGCTGCGGCGCTGGTCGCGGTGCGGCCCAGTGACGGGGCGATCCTCGCCGCGGCCAACGGGCCGGGCACCGACGGTCACAACCACGCGACCTACGGTCAGTTCGCGCCGGGGTCGACCTTCAAGATCGTCAGCAGCCTGGCGTTGCTCCGCGCGGGGGCCGGGCCCCGGACCACCGTCGAGTGCTCGCCGACGATCACGGTCGACGGCAAGGAGTTCGAGAACTACGACGGCTACCCCGGCGACGCACTGGGGCGGATCCCGCTGCGCACCGCGGTCGCGGAGTCGTGCAACACCGCGATGATCGGCCAACGAGGTCAGCTCGCGGACGACGCGCTCGCGAGCGCGGCCGCCAGCCTCGGCCTCGGCGTCGACCACGACCTGGGCTTCCCGGCCTACTTCGGCTCCGTGCCCCGTGCGGCCTCGGAGACCGAGCATGCCGCCGCGATGATCGGGCAGGGCAAGCTGCTCGCCTCGCCGATGGCGATGGCAGCGGTGATCGCATCGGTCCAGCGCGGTGAGGTCGTGGTGCCGCGGCTGGTCGAGCACATCGACGTCGATCGGCCGGAGGCGGAGCTGACGCGGGCGGAGGCGCGCGGGCTGCGCACGATGCTGCGGCAGGCGGTGACCGACGGCAGCGCGAGCGCGCTCGCGGACGTGCCGGGCCGTCCGGTCATCGCCAAGACCGGCACGGCGGAGTTCCGGAAGGACGCGCGGCTGCAGACCCACGCCTGGATGGTGGCGGCCCGGGGCGACCTCGCGGTCGCGGCGTTCGTCGAGGTGGGCGACTCGGGGTCACAGACCGCCGGACCGGTCCTGGAGGCCTTCCTCCGGTCGTCCTGAAAACCAGCGAGCCCCTCGCTGCATGGGGTCAACGAGGGGCTCATGTCGCCAAACGGTGCTCCCTCCGAAGGACGACATGCCCACCATAGCCCTCCCGCCCAACGGATGGTCAACTTCTCCAGAAATTCTCGTGCGACAGGCGGCGGCGGTCGGTTGCCCGCAGTGCCAGAGTGGTCTCGTGAGCGATTTCGACCTGCTGCCCGACGACCTCCGACAGCTCTTCATCGGGGGTGAGTGGCGTCCGGCGTCCGGCGGTCGGTTCGACGTGATCGACCCCGCCGACGGCGAGCCGCTGACCGACGTCGCCGACGCGACCACGACCGACGGCCTCGCCGCGCTGGACGCGGCCGTGGCCGCCCAGGCCGACTGGGCCGCCACCGCACCTCGCGAGCGCGGGGAGATCCTGCGGCGTGCCTTCGAGGCGCTCACCGACCGGGCCGACGAGTTCGCCCGACTGATGAGCCTCGAGATGGGCAAGACGATCGCCGAGTCACGCGGTGAGGTCGCCTACGGCTCGGAGTTCTTCCGCTGGTTCGCCGAGGAGGCGGTGCGGATCCACGGCCGGTGGATGCAGGCGCCGGCCGGAGGCAGCAGGCTCCTCACCGTGCGCAAGCCGGTCGGGCCGTGCCTGTTCGTCACGCCGTGGAACTTCCCGCTGGCGATGGGCACCCGCAAGATCGGCCCGGCGGTGGCGGCCGGCTGCACGATGGTCGTCAAACCGGCCGGGCAGACGCCGCTGACGATGCTGGCGCTGGCCGACCTGCTCGCCGAGGCCGGGCTCCCCGCCGGCGTGCTCAATGTCGTCACCACCACCGACTCGGGCGGCATGAGCGCGGCGCTGCAGGCAGACGCCCGGCTGCGGAAGGTCAGCTTCACCGGCTCCACCGGCGTCGGCAGGACGCTGGTGCGACAGTCCGCCGACCAGCTGCAGCGAGTGAGCATGGAGCTGGGCGGCAACGCGCCGTTCCTCGTGTTCGCCGACGCCGACATCGACGCTGCCGTCGACGGCGCGATGGTCGCCAAGATGCGCAACATGGGCGAGGCGTGCACCGCTGCCAACCGGTTCCTCGTCGAGGAGTCCGTCGCCGGTGAGTTCGCCGAGAAGCTGGCCGCCCGGATGGGGGCGCTCACCCTCGGCCGGGGCCAGGACGACGGCATCGACGTGGGCCCGCTGATCGACGGCAAGGCGGTCTCCTCGGTGACCGAGCTGGTCGACGCCGCGGTCGCGGACGGTGCGCGCGTCGTCACCGGCGGCGCGGCCGTGGCCGGCCCCGGCTTCTTCTTCCAGCCGACCGTGCTCACCGACGTACCCGCCGACGCGGCGCTGGTCACCACCGAGATCTTCGGACCGGTCGCACCGATCACGACCTTCAGCACCGAGGCCGAGGCGATCGAGCGTGCGAACGCGTCGGAGTACGGACTGACGGCCTACGCCTACACCCAGGACCTCGCCCGCAGCATCAGGCTCTCGGAGCGGCTCGAGACCGGCATGCTCGGCATCAACACCGGGCTGGTGTCCAACCCGGCCGCCCCGTTCGGCGGTGTCAAGGCCAGTGGCTACGGCCGGGAGGGCGGCTTCGAGGGCATCGAGGAGTACCTCGACACCACCTACGTCTCGCTCCCCGCCGGGTGACCACGGCGCTCGGGCCCGTCCCACCCACGAGGTGACAGACTCCGGTCATGCGGCTGTACGGGGACGTCGAGGAGGTCTACGGGCACTTCGTGCAGCACGCCGACGACTCACCGTGCTTCGTCGCGTGGGCGCAGGGCGTGCTCGCTGATCCCGAGGTCGTCGCCTGGCTGCGACGGCTTCCGGAGGTGAAGCGTCAGCCCAACCTGGTCTTCGCGGCCGCGCGGTGGCACGGGGTGCCCGCGCCGGCGCCGTACGACGCACTCCGCGACGCCCTGCTCGGCGACGACGGCGCGATCCGCACCACGATCCTCGGTCGCGCCACCCAGACCAACGAGGTCGGGCGGCTCGCGACCCTGGTGCCGGCGCTCACCACGGTCGCCGACGGTCGCCCGCTCGCCCTGGTCGAGGCGGGGGCGAGCGCCGGGCTCTGCCTCTACCCGGACCGGTGGGGCTACCGGTGGCTCACCGAGGAGGGGGAGCGAGCCCTGCGGGCCGACGGTCCGACGCTGACGTGTGAGGCGAGCGGCCCGGTGCCGTTCCCGGCCGCCGGTCCGCGGGTGGCGTGGCGAGGCGGGATCGACCTCAACCCGCTCGACGTCACCGACCCCGACCACACCTCCTGGCTGACCAACCTGGTGTGGCCCGAGCACGACGACCGCCGCCGCCAGCTGGAGACGGCGATCGCGATCGCTCGGGCCGAGCCGCCGCGGCTGCGGCGCGGTGACCTGCTGACCGATCTGCCGGAGCTGGTCGCCGAGGCGGCCGCAGCGGCCCCCGACGCGGTGGTCGTGGTGCTCCACTCGGCGGTCATCGCCTACCTCGACGACGCCGAGGCACGCGGGTTCGCCGAGATGATGAACGACCTGGTCGCCGCGGGCCGCTGTCGGTGGGTCAGCAACGAGGCCCGTGACGTGCTCCCCGCCGTCACCGCCACCGGCCCGGAGCCGCCGCCCGGCCGGTTCGTGCTCGGCATCGACGGCCGGTCGGTCGCGTTCACCCACGGGCACGGACGGGCGCTGGAGTGGTGGCGGGAGGCCGGCGCGTCACCGGTCGACCAGTGAGCCGGGCAGTCCCTCCTTCCGCACATAGGCGGCTCGACACGCCGCGGCACAGAAACCCAGGGTCTCGCCGTCGCGCTCGAGCGTGATCGCGCGCGGCCCGAGCCTGACCCGCATGCCACACATCGGGTCGACGACGACACCGTCGGGCAGGTCCGCAGCCGTGGTCGTGGGGGACCGCCGGAACTCCTCGGTGAGGAAGTCGACGACGTCGTCGCCGGTCGCCGCCCGGCCATCGAGCCCGATGCTGCCGTCCTCGATGCCGATCACGTTGATCCAGAGGTCACCGCCGCTGCGGTGCCAGCCGTGCTCGGCGTCGAGGCGACGTACGGCGTGGCGCAGCAGACCGATCAGGGTCCGCGCCGTCTCCTCGCGCCACGCTTCGGGCACCGTCATCGTCAACCACAGTGGCGGAGTGCCGACCCGGTCCCAGGGGCCTGAGCCGGTGTGCCAGCCGGCCAGCTGACGGAACCCGACGTGGGTCGCTGCACGGGCCCGCCGCATCGTCGACTCCGGCGCCTCGTCATGGCCGGGCACCCGGTCGCCGACGAGCACGTCGGTGATCTCGCGCGCGAGCAGCGCGCGGTCCTCCTCGCTCAGCGCGCCCGACGGGTGGGCGACCTCGATCAGGTTCATCGCGGTCCCTCGTGGTGGGCGTGTGGGTCGAAGCCCTCCGGTGCGCGGTCCACGAAGGACGTGATCGACGTGACCCGACCGGTCTCGTCGGTGACGAGCACGTCGGTGCCCTCGGCGAACGAGTGGCCGCGGACGAGGATCTCCCACGGCACCCGGGCACGATCGTGGTGCGCGTCGGGCTCGGTGCGGGCGCGCAGCTCATAGGCCCCGACGCCGTCGGCGAACTGCTCGGTGAACGCCGCCAGCTCGGCGACGCCGGAGCGGACGCCGATCGGCGTCACGTAGGCGACGTCGTCGGCGAAGAGGTCCGCCCCCAGTCGTCGCTGCTCCTCGGGTGGGGCGTTCCAGAACCGCAGGTAGCTCTCGATGGTGTCGCTCGGGGTCGTGGTCGTCTCGGTCATGTCTCTCTCCTTCGGGTGGGTGGTTTCGAGGCTCGCTGGCGCTCGCACCTC
>CAZJDU010000007.1:50535-60367 GCA_964544855.1 uncultured Nocardioides sp. | reverse complement strand
CCACCGTCGCGGACCCGGTGCGGGCTGTCGATTACCTCCGAGGTAGTTGTCCGCCGGCCTCGCGGTGGGCACCCTTCTCGCATGACGGTCACCCAGGAGCCCGTGGGAGAGCTGGTACGACGCTGGCGCGAGCGCCGGCACCGCTCGCAGCTCGACGTCTCCATCGCCGCCGATCTCTCCGCACGGCACCTGAGCTTCATCGAGACCGGACGGGCCACCCCCAGCCGGGAGATGATCGACCGGCTCTGCGACGAGCTCGACGTACCGCTCCGGGATCGCAACGACCTCTTCCTCGCCGCGGGGTTCGCGCCGGCGTACACCGAGCGCCCGCTGGCGGACCTCGGCGTCGCCCGGGCCGCCGTCGACGCGGTGCTCGCCGGACACGAGCCGAACCCGGCACTCGCCGTCAACGTCGGGTGGGAGCTGCTCGCGGCCAACCGAGCGATGCGGCTCTTCCTCGGCGATGTCGCCGAGGAGCTCGCCGCACCGCCGGTCAACGTGCTGCGCCTGACGCTGCACCCCGACGGGCTGGCCCCGCGGCTGCGCAACTACGCCGAGTGGCGCGCCCACACGTGCCGGCGGGTCCGTCGCCAGCTGGAGCGTACGGCGGCGCCGGGGCTCGCCGAGCTGCTGCGCGAGATCGAGACCTACCCCGTCCCGGCCGGTGGTGACGTCGCGGTCGGGACCGCCACGAACGACCTGGTCGCGCCGATGGTGCTGGCCAGCGAGCACGGCGACCTGAGCTTCCACTACGCGCTCACCGTCTTCGGCGCCCCGCGCGACGTGACGCTCGACGAGATCGCGATCGAGACGTTCTTCCCGGCGGACGAGTCGACGGCGGCCGCCCTCGGGGCCTTGACTTCACGTTAAGTTCAAGTAGTCGACTGGGGTCATGCAAGCGATCCGGCTCCACGTCTTCGGCCCACCTGACCACCTCGTCCTCGACGAGCTGCCCGACCTCGCGCCCTCCGGAGGGCAGGTGCGCATCGCCGTCGCCGCGGCGGGCGTCCACCTCGTCGACACCACCCTGCGGCGTGGCGAGCCCGGTCCGATGCCCGCGCCCGAGCTGCCTACCGTCCCGGGGCGCGAGGTCGCCGGTCTCGTCGACCGGGTCGGCGCGGGCGTCCACGAGCAGTGGATCGGCCGGCGCGTCGTGGCTCATCTCGGGATGGTGCCCGGCGGATACGCCACCCAGGCCGTCGCCGATGTCGACCTGCTGCACGACGTACCGGACGGCGTCGACCTCGCCGATGCGGTGGCCGCGATCGGCACCGGTCGCACGGCACAGGGCATCCTCGAGCTCGAGCCGCCCACCGCCGAGGACGTCGTCCTGGTGCCGTCGGCGGCCGGCGGGCTCGGCTGGCTGCTCGTCCAGGCCGCCCGTGACGTGGGCGCGACGGTGGTCGCCGCGGCGCGCGGCCGGGCACGGACCGCGCGGCTCGCCGAGCTCGGCGTCGACGTCGCCGACTACGCGGAGGAGGGCTGGGCCGATCGGATCCGCACCGACCACGGCGGCGTCTCCCTGGTGTACGACGGCGTCGGCGGCTCGGTCGGCCGAGCCGCCCTCGAGCTGCTCCGGCCCGGTGGCCGGCTCGTGATGTTCGGCTACTCCTCCGGGAGCCCGACCCCGCTGGACACCGCCGACCTGGTCGATCGCGGCATCACCGCCGGGTGGTCGCTCGGGCCGCGGATGGCGGCGCTTCCCGGTGGCCTCCCCGGCCTGGCGGCGCGGGCACTCGCTCGGGTCGCCGACGGGCGGTGGCGGCCGCTGGTGACGACGTACCCGCTGGGGGAGGCCGCCCGGGCGCACGCGGACCTCGAGGAGCGTCGAGCGCTCGGCAAGGTCGTGCTCGAGGCGCCGGGGCGATATCCGGTCGCCCCTCCGGTCGGAGTCCTGGGACGATGAGCGAGCCCATGACCGAGCAGCTCCCCACGCTCCCGACATCGCCGGCGCGTCGCGCACCGCGATGGCTGCCGCGCGTGCTGATGCCGTTCCGGCACTCGTCGTACCGTCGCCTCGGCACCGCCATGGTGCTGGCGTCGTTCGCGAGCGGCGTGTGGGTGGTGGCGCTGGTGTGGGAGGTGATCCGGCTCGGTGGAGGCCCCACCCAGCTGTCCCTGGTGACCACCGCCAACGCGGTCGGCGTGCTGCTCCCCGCCCTGCTGGGCGGCGTGGTCGCCGACCGGGTCCCGCAGAAGCTGATCCTGATCGGGGTGGCCGCCGTCGAGCTGAGCGGCATGGGCCTGGTGGCGCTGCTGTCCTGGACCGATGTCACCGAGCTGTGGCACCTGGTCGCGATCTCGTTCGCCACGGGCATGGGCATGGCGTTCTACTACCCGGCCTACTCCGCGTGGCTGCCCGCGCTGGTGCCGGAGTCGGACCTGATGGCCGTCAACGGCTTCGAGGGGATGGTGCGCCCCACGGTCGGTCAGGCGCTCGGCCCGGCAGTGGCCGGTGCCGTGGTCGGTGCCGTGTCTCCGGCGGCGGCCGTCTCGGTCGCGGCGCTCGCGAGCCTCGGCGGCCTGCTCGTCCTGCTGCTGGTGCCGCGGACGCCGGTCCGCCGCGAGCTCGCCGTGCAGTCCGGGCGCGGCGTGCTGCACGCCGTCGCGACCGGGTGGGCCGACATCCGCGAGGGCTTCTCCTACATGGTGCGGACGCCGTGGCTGCTGGCGACGCTGCTCTTCGCGTCGGTGATGATCCTGATGGTCATGGGGCCGCTGGAGGTGCTGATCCCGTTCGTCATCAAGGACCGGCTCGGCGGCGGGGCCGGTGGCCACGCGGCGGTGCTGGCGGCCTTCGGCCTCGGCGGTGCGCTCGGGTCGCTGGTGATGGGCCAGCTGCGGATGCCGCGTCGCTACCTCACGGTGATGAACCTGATGTGGGGCGTGGGCTGCCTGCCCTTCCTGGTCGTCGGGTACGCCGGAGCGCTCTGGCAGATCGTCGCCGCCGCCTTCGTCGTGGGCATCGGCTTCTCCGCGCCGATGGTCATCTGGGGCACGCTGCTGCAGCGCCGCGTGCCCTCGCACCTGCTGGGCCGGGTGGCCTCGCTCGACTTCTTCGTCTCGATCAGCCTGATGCCGCTGTCGATGGCGCTCGCCGGCCCCGTCGCCGCGCTGATCGGGATCAAGGCCACCTTCACCGTCGCGGCCGTCGTACCGACCGTCGCCGCCGCCGTGGCGATCGTGTGGGCCAAGCTCCCCGCCGACGAGCTCGCCCACCCGCTCCGTTGATTCGGGGGTTCTCGGGCGTCGAATCGGGGGTTTCGGGTCGTTGAGCTCAGGCGTCTCGGCGGGTCATCCTGGCTCGACCCCCGACTCGACGCCCGAGAACCCCCGAATCAACACCTCAGTCCGCGGACCGGCCGAGGAGCCCCAGCAGCAGTACGTCGGCGCTCTCCGCGTCGAGCGCGACGGGGCGCGCGAACTCGTCGTACTGCTCACGGGCGATCACGGCAGCGGTCGGCAGCAGGGCGGAGGCGAAGCTCTCGGGCAGGTCTGCGCCGCGACCCGTCGCGCGGCCGACGTCCCAGCCGTGGACGCCGATCTCGATCGCGGCGACGCGAGCGATCACCGACACCGGCACCGGGTGTCCGCCGACCAGCACGATGTCGGCGTCGGCATGGGTCCAGGCCCCGAGCAGCGCACACGCCTTGTCCTGCAGCGTGGCGATCCGGGCGCTGAGCGTGCTCGGCCCCGCCGCGAGCGGGCCGATGCTGCCGTGGGCCCCCTCGGTGAAGGCGTCGAGGGAGTCCTCCATGTGGTCCAGCAGGTCGGCGAGGCGCCAGTGCTCGCACGGGGTCGGGTTGCGCAGGTCGTCGGGGCCGACCGTGCTCAGCGTCTGCCGGGCGTAGGCGAGCGCGCGCTCCAGCAGCTCGAGACCCGGATCGGCGTCCTGGTCGATCCGAGGAAGGGCGGACATCCGGGGTCAGCCGGTGGTCGCCGGCGTGGGCTGATGGTCCGCCGGCAGCCACGCCGGGAGCCCGAACCGGGTGAACGGTACGTCGAAGAACGCGCCGACCCGTCGTACGCCGGAGCCGTCGAGCTCGAGCACCTGCAGGTGGAACGGCTCGAAGTGCCCGTCGGGCTGGCGCATGTAGAGCCCGAAGGCGGGCTGGCCGTTGGCGGTGGTCGGCAGCATCGGCATGTCGTGGACGCCGCCGGGGCACTGGGTGGCGATGAGGTTGCCGATGTTCTCGGCGCCGACGTACCAGCTCTTGTGGGGCGGCATCTCCCAGATCGCGTCGGCCTGCAGCAGCTTGACGATCCGGTCGATGTCCTTGTGCCAGAAGGCGTCGAGGTAGGCGCCGAGCAGCTGTCGGTGGGCGCCGTCGAGCTCGCTGCTCACGTCGTCCGGGGTGAGGTGCCGGTCGGCCATCTGGGCGTGGGCCCGCTGCAATGCGGAGTTGACCGCCGCGGCCGTGGTCTCCAGCGCCTCAGCGGTCTCAGCCGCCGTCCAGCGCAGCACGTCGCGCATGATGAGCACCGCCCGCTGCCGCGCGGGCAGGTGCTGCAGCGCGGCCACGAAGGCGAGCCGGATGGTGTCGCGCTCCTCGACCTGCACCGCCGTGTCCGGGATCGGCTCCAGCCAGGGGATCTCCGGGTCCTTCTCGAGCGGGTCGCCGGCGATCGAGTCCTCGGTGCCGAGGCCGGTGGGCAACGGCCGCTTCGGCTTGTTCTCGAGGTTGGTCAGGCACACGTTGGTGGCGATCTTGTAGAGCCAGGTGCGCACCGACGAGCGACCCTGGAACTTCGCCGACGCCTTCCAGGCCCGCAGGAACGTCTCCTGCACCAGGTCCTCGGCGTCCTGCATCGAACCGCTCATCCGGTAGCAGTGCGCCATCAGCTCACGCTGGTAGCGGCCGGTGAGCGCGTCGAAGTCGCTCAGCTCGTCGGCCTGCTCGGTCCGTTCGGTCACGCTGCTTCCCATCGTTGCTCCCGATGCTTGGTCGAGTCTGCCTCGTGGTGGTGACTCGTGTCGATGCGGAAACTCATCGGGAAGGGGAGGGGGCGTCGGCGTGTAACTCAGTGTTCTGACATCCACCACGGTCGTCGACCACCCTGGTGGACGCCAGAACACTGAGTTACACGCCAGCCCCGGCCCGCGCCACCCCCAGCGCCCGCTCAGCCGCCGGTACGACGAGCTCCCGGTCGGCCAGCACGAGGCCGACCCGGGTACGCCGGTCGACCAGGTCGGCCACGTCGGCCGCGCCCTCATGGGTCACGCCGAAGACCAGCTCGGCCATGGTGACCGGGCACTCCTCGCGCACCGGAGCGAGCAGGTCGCTCACGGGCCAGCCGGTCGCCTCGCGGGCCGAGCCCAGCACCAGGTCGGCGTCCAGCCCGAACCGGCGGACCAGCCGCGCCTCGCCGGCCGACCCGGCGCGCTCCCTCCGCTCGGCGAGCACCGCGCGCGGCGCGGCCCCGGTGAGCGGCAGGCGCTCGGTGCGGCACGGCCCGGCGGCCAGTCCCGCGCGTTCGACCGCCGCGTCGACCGCGTCTTCGGCCATCGCCCGGTAGGTCGTCAGCTTGCCCCCCACGATCGTGATGACCCCGCTGCGCGAGGTGAGCACGGCATGCCGGCGCGACAGGTCCGCCGTGGTGCCGTCGCCGCTGTCGAGCAGCGGTCGGAGCCCGGCGAAGGCACCCACCACGTCGGAGCGCCGCAACGGTCGCGCGAACGACGCGGCCACCACGTCGAGCAGGAACCCGATCTCGACCTCGCTCGGCTCGGCCACGTCGGGGATCGGCCCGTCGACGGCCTCGTCGGTGAGGCCGGCATAGATCCGGCCGTCCGGCTGGGGCAGCACCAGCACGAACCGGTGGGACTCGCCCGGGATCGGCGCGAAGACCGACACGTCCAGCCCCGGAAGCGTGTCCGCGCGGAGCACCAGGTGGGTCCCGCGGGACGGTCGGAGCCGTACGTCGTCGACCAGCTCGCCCGCCCAGACACCGGTCGCGTTGATGACCGAGCGGGCCCGGACCGTCGTACGACGGCCGGTGAGCTCGTCGCGCAGGTGGACCTCGTGGGTGCCGGTGGTGTCAGACGGTGGTTGAGGTGCGAGCGTGCGAGCCTCCAAACCACCCTCGATGCGCTCGACCCGGGCCCGCGTGTGGACGGCCGCGCCGAGGTCGGCGGCGGTGCGGGCGATGGTCGTGACGAGCCGCGCGTCGTCCTCGAGCTGGCCGTCCCAGCCGAGCAGCGCGCCGCGCAGTCCGGCGGGGCGGAGCGCGGGCGCGAGGCGGAGCGCCTCGGTGGAGGAGAGCCGGCGGGGCTTGGGCAGGGTGGCGACGCTCGTGCCGGCACCGCGGCGGAGCAGGTCACCGGCCCAGAGGCCGCCGTACGCGACGGCTGCCTGGCGCCGGCCCACGCCCGGGCCCAGCGGGACCAGTGACGGCATCGCATGGGTGAGGTGCGGCGCGGTGGTCTCCATCAGGATGCCGCGCTCGACCGCGCTCTCGTGGGCGACGCCGACCTGTCCGCTGGCGAGGTAGCGCAATCCGCCGTGGACCAGCTTGGAGGAGAACCGCGAGGTGCCGAACGCCAGGTCGTGGGCCTCGATCGCCAGCACCGACAGCCCGCGGCTGACGGCGTCGAGCGCGGCACCCGCACCGGTGACACCGAGCCCCACGACGACCACGTCGACGTCGGCGGGCGCGCCGGACAGCCCGGGGGTGATCCGTCGCGCGCTCACGATCCCGCCCCCGGGGCCAGGGCCCGCGTGACGAGCCCGACGAGCTGCTCGTCGAGAGCGGCGCCGTCGACGGCGTCGTCGACCATGGTGTGCGCCGACAGCACGAAGCCGTGCGCGGCCAGCACGATCGTCCGTGCCAGGACCGCCGGTTCGCCGTCGCGCACCGTGCCGGCCGCCTGTCCGGCGTGGATGTTCTCCGCGAGCAGGTCGATGATCAGCTGTTGCGACCGGCCGCGGCGGGACAGCAGGTAGGGCAGGATCAGCTCCGGGTCGAGCTCGACGATCCGCACGAAGAGCTCGTTGTCCCGCAGCGCGGCCACCGCGCGCTGCACCCCGCCGGCGATCTGCTCCGCGCCAGGTGTGGTGCTCTCGTCGTACGGCGCGACGGCCCGGACCAGCTCGCTCCACTCCCGCGTCATCAGGTCGCCCAGCAGCTGCGGCATGTCCGACCAGGTGCGGTAGATCGTCATCCGGGAGACACCCGCGCGGCGGGCCACCTCGGTGAGCGTCGTGCGGCGCCAGCCGACGTCGAGGATGCAGGCGCGGGCGGCGTCGAGGTATCCGTCGCGCGGACCCGGCGCCGGTGCTTCGTTGTGACGCTGTGACGACATATGTCACACTGTAACACGTGAGTCACCCGAGCTTCCCGCCCTCGACCCAGCCCGAGATGCCCCCGACCCGTTGGGGCGACCCTGCCGAGGCCGGGCCGCTGCCCGACACCGTGCGGGGCCTGGTCGAGCTGGTCTTCCCCCTCCGCGACGCCCCGGCGGCCGACGACGTCACGCTCCCGGAGGGCCGCCTCGGCGCCGACGTGCTCGCGCGGCTGAGCGACGCGGTCGGCGACGAGCACGTCGTCACCGACGACGGCGCCCGCCGGATCCGCACCCGCGGCAAGTCCACCCCCGACCTGCTGCGTCAGCGCGCGGGCGATCTCGCCGACGCCCCGGACGCCGTGGTGCGCCCGGGCGACCACGACGAGGTCGCCGCGGTGCTGGCACTGGCCGGAGAGCTCCGCGTCGCGGTCGTCCCCTTCGGTGGCGGTACGTCGGTCACCGGCGGGCTGGTCGCCGCACGCGAGGGCACCCGCGGGGTGATCTCGCTCGACCTCAGCCGGATGCGGCGGCTGCTGGCGGTCGACCACGTCTCGTCGACCGCCACCCTCGAGCCCGGCCTGCGCGGCCCGGAGGCCGAGGCGCTCCTCGCCGAGCACGGCCTCATGCTCGGCCACTATCCGCAGTCCTTCGAGTTCGCCTCGATCGGTGGCTTCGCCGCGACCCGCTCGAGCGGCCAGTCGAGCGCGGGATACGGCCGGTTCGACGCGATGGTCGTCGGCCTGCGGGTGGCCACGCCGCGCGGCGACGTCCGGCTCGGCGCGGCGCCGGCCGACGCCGCCGGACCCGACCTGCGGCAGCTCTTCCTCGGCTCCGAGGGCGCCTTCGGCGTGATCACCGAGGTGACGGTGCGGGTGCGGCCGCTGCCGGAGGAGAAGCGCTACGAGGGATGGCGGTGGCCGTCGTTCGCGGCCGGTGCCGACGCCATGCGCGCGCTCGCCCAGGCCGACCTGCTCCCGACGGTGCTGCGGCTCTCCGACGAGGCCGAGACCTCGATCAACCTCGCTCGTCCCGACTCGATCGGTGGCGAGGGGAGCGAGGGCTGCCTGATGATCGTGGGCCACGAAGGCGCCTGCCGTGCGGTCGACGCCAAGCAGGCGGCCGTCACCGCCCTGCTGGCGGAGTCGGGAGGCACGCCGCTCGGTGCGGAGCCGGGCGAGGCGTGGGTCGCGGGGCGGTTCGCGGCGCCGTACCTCCGCGATGCGCTGCTCGACGTCGGCGTTCTGGTGGAGACCCTGGAGACGGCGACGTTCTGGTCGCGGCGCGACGAGCTCTACCAGCGGGTGAGGCAGGCGCTCGAGGCCGAGCTCGGCGACGGCACGCTCGTGCTCTGCCACATCTCGCACGTCTACCCGACCGGGTGCTCGCTCTACTTCACCGTCGCCACCGCGGCCGGTGACGATCCGCTCGAGCGGTGGCATCGGGCCAAGGCCGCGGCATGCGACGCGATCACCGCGTGCGGCGCCTCGATCACCCACCACCACGCCGTCGGCACCGACCACAAGCCGTGGCTGGCGCCCGAGATCGGTGCGGTCGGCGTCGACGTGCTCCGTGCGGTGAAGGCGGCGCTCGACCCGGCCGGCATCCTCAACCCGGGCGTGCTGGTCCCGTGAGGTCCTTCGGGTTCCTGGTCAACCCGGCGGCCGGGGGCGGCACCGCGGGCGAGGTGGTCGTGCCGCTGGCGCGGCGGCTGCGCGAGGCGGGTGCCGAGGTGGCGGTCACCTACAGCTCGTCGCCACGGCAGGTGCCTGAGCTGGTGCGGGCGACGGTCGACGCCGGGCAGGTCGTGGTGTCGGTGGGTGGCGACGGGATGCTGTCGTCGGTGGCCGGAGCGGTCGCCGACGAGGGCGGCATGCTCGCGATGGTGCCGGCCGGTCGCGGCAACGACTTCGCCCGGATGCTCGCCGTGCCGCACGAGCTGGACGACCAGCTCGCGCTGCTGCTCGAGGGCGAGCCGCGGCCGGTCGACCTGCTGGTCCTGCGGGTGCCCGGGGCGGCGCCTGCGGTGGTCGCGGGGTCGATCTACGCCGGCGTGGACGCGCGAGCCGCGGCGATGGTGGCGCGGAGCCGGTGGGTGCCCGGGCCGCTGCAGTACCCGCTGGCCGCCGTACGAGCGCTCGCGACGTACCGCCCCGTCGACGCGACCCTCGACGTCGACGGCTCGGTCACCCGCCACCGCGCCGCGACCGTCGTGGTCGCCAACTCCGCCTACTACGGCAAGGGCATGCGGATCGCGCCGTCCGCCCGGCCCGACGACGGTCTGCTCGACGTGGTCGTCATCGAGGCGGCATCACGATGGGACCTGATCCGCTCGCTGCCGAAGCTCTACGACGGCTCGCACGTGGACCTGCCCGAGGTGACCGTGCTGCGGGGGCGGTCGGTCCGGCTCTCGGGTACGTACGTCGGCGGCGGCCCGGTGCCGGTCGGCGCCGACGGCGAGTCCCTCGGTGACCTGCCGTCCGGCGGTGGCGCGCTCGAGGTCAGCATCCGGCCGGGGGCGTTGTCGGTGCTGGCCTGAGCCGGCGGTGG
>CAZJDU010000007.1:0-50435 GCA_964544855.1 uncultured Nocardioides sp. | reverse complement strand
CTGAGCCGGCGGTGGTTGAGGTGCGAGCTTGCGAGCCTCGAGACCACCCTCAGCCGAACGTCCACACCAGCAGCTCGGTCGGCACGGCGGCGGTGACCTCGTGCCCGGGTTCGTCGGTCATGCAGAAGGCATCGCCCGGCTGCATCGGCTCGGCCAGCGAGGAGCGCAGCAGCGCGCCGGTGGCGACGTACGCGTGCAGCCGCGGCGCTGCCGGCAGGGTGAGGGGTTCGTTGGTGTCGAGCCGGGCGACGCCGTACGACGCCCCGGCGACCCCGACCCGCAGCGGGCCGTCCGGGTCGACGACGGGCACCAGGCCGGCTCCGGGCTCGGCGGTCACCGTGGCCCGTTCGTACCTCGGCGGCGCGCCGGGCTCGTCCGGTGTCAGCCACACCTGCACGAACCGTGCCGGCCCGTCGTCTCCGGCGATCTCGGAGTGCCGCACCCCGCTGCCGGCTGACAGCACACCACACTCACCGGCCGCGACCTCGGCGGTGTGGCCCTCGGAGTCGACGTGCCGCACGGATCCGGACACCACCCAGGTGACGATCTCCAGGCCGGAGTGCGGATGCTCCTCGAAGCCACGCCCGGGGCCGAGGAGATGGTCGTCGTGGCAGACCATCGGCCCGAACGACACCCAGGCCGGGTCGTAGGCCGCGCCGAAGGAGAACCCGTGCCGGGTGTGGACGCCGCGGTCCCGGTCGACGAACCGGTCGGCAGCTCTGCGGATGACCACGCTCATGGGGCGGATTCTGCCGTGCCCGCCCGGCGGGTGAGGCGGGTGCCACGCGTCCTCCCTCCCGACTCGTGACACCCGCCGGTCTCTCCCTCCCCCTGGAGTCAGAGGCGCCAGCAGGACGAGGCTGCGCGCAGCCCCGCGAACCGGGCCTCCAGATAGCTGTAGGTCTCCACCGCGTTGTTGAAGGCACCGCCCACGTGCAGCGGTGTCGCGTTGGTGCTGAGCTTGACGCGGGCGCCGTTGTCACACCAGTCCTCGGCGAGCTGCCGGCCCACCGCGTAGGGGATGACGTCGTCGAGCAGGCTGTGGGTGACCATGACGGGCACGCGGTGCGAGATCCGGCCGATCCGCTGCTCGTCGAGGATACTGCGGAACGGCTCCTCGTCGGACAGCTCGGCGAGGCTGCGGCCGTCGACGGTGTAGTTGCTGGACTGGCGGAACGCGCTGGTGGCGAGATCGAAGACGCAGTCGTTGGAGACGCTGCCGAGGAACTCGCGGCCGGCGTCGTTGACGTACGGCGTGAGGTCGAGCTCGTAGCTGGCCGAGAGCCCGAGGATCGCGTACCACAGGAACTCGGCGTACAGCCCGCCGTCGAGCGTGTCCGGCAGCACGCTCAGGTCGGCCGGGACCGCGCCGACGACGGATCCCTTGACGTCGAGCTCGGGGGCGTAGCTGCCGGCCAGCTCGGTGGCCGAGGCCGCGGCACCGCCGCCCTGGGAGTAGCCGAGCAGCGCGACCGGGCTCGAGGCGTCGAGGCCGGCGCCGGGCAGCCGCTGTGCGGCCCGCACCGCGTCGAGCACGGCACGGCCCTGCGAGACGCGGTCCATGTAGGTGTGCATGCCTGCCGTGCCGAGACCCTCGTAGTCGGTGATGGCGAGCGCGTAGCCACGGGCGAGCAGGCCGGCCATGAAGATGCCTTCGTACTCGAATCCGTCCTCGAACTGGCGGGTCGGCGCACAGCGGTCGTCCACGCCCTGGGTGCCGACGGCGTAGCCGATCACGGGCCGCTCGCCCGGGCCGACCCACGGCGCCTTCGGCACGATGACGCTCCCGGACACGGCGTGAGGCTGCCCGGTGCGGTCGGTGGAGCGGTAGAGCATCTTCTGCGAGGTGAACGCGACGTCGCTCGTGCCCAGCGGGTCCAGCAGGTAGGACATCGGCTCGTGGCGGATGACGTCGCCGTCGTCCGACGGCAGCTGGGCCGGCGCCTCGTAGAACGGCAGCACGTCGTCGTCGAGGGCGGCCGACGCGCTCTGGGTCACGGCGCCGGTTGCGGCGACGGTCAGTGCGGTGGCGACCGCCACGGCACGGGCGATCCATCTGGCTCTGGGCATGGTGAGGTTCCCTCCCGATAGTTGTTACTCCCCGGTAAGGAACCTGGCAGGTGACGGTCGTCACGTCCACCCGGTCTCGGCGGACGTATCAGGCTGTGAGACGGGTCACGCGATCTCGACCCGGCTCGTCGCCCGGGTCAGCGCTGCCCGATCACGCGTCGTCACAAGAGCTTGCGTCGGGTTCGCCGCCTGATCGCGACGATTTCTCTTGTGACGATCGGTCACGTGAGGGCGGTCGCCACGCGGCGGACGATCTCGGCGAGCCGCTCCGGGCTGGTCGCGATGTTGAGCCGGGCGTGACCGGCGAGCCCGGGGTGGTAGTCGTGGCCGGGGGCGAGTCGCACCCGGCCGCGGTCGAGGGCGACGGCCGCCGGGTCGCCGTGGCCGTAGGCGCGCAGGTCGAGCCAGACGAGGTACGTCGCCTCCAGCGGCCGCATCCGTGCCTCGGGGAGGTGCTCGGCCAGCAGGTCGCCGAGCAGGTCGCGTTGAGCGCTCAGCCGGGTACGGAGCGCGGAGAGCCACTCGTCGCCCTTCTCGTACGCCGCGATCGCGGCCACCACGCCCAGGGGCGACCAGGAGTCGTTGCGCAGCATCGGTGCGCCCAGGAACCGCTCGCGGGTCGCCGGGTCGGGCACGACGAGCTGGGCGCACCGCAGGCCGGCGGTGTTGAAGGCCTTCGAGGTCGCGACGACCGCCACGGCGTGGTCGGCCGTGCCGTCGAGCGAGAGGTAGGGCACGTGCTCGGTCGGCGCGCCGTCGAGCACCAGCGGTGCGTGGATCTCGTCGGAGATCACGCGGGCCCCGCGGCGTCGTACGACGTCGCGCACGCCTTCCAGCTCGGCGCGGGTGAAGACCCGTCCCCACGGGTTGTGCGGCTGGGTGAGCAGCAGCGTGCGGGCGCCGGCGGCGAGCAGCCGGTCGAGCCGGTCGAGATCGAGCTCGGCCCGCTCGGCGTCGGGGCCGACGACCAGGTCGACGCGCTCGCGGCCGGTGACCTCGGCGATCGAGAGCTGCGGGGCGTACGCCGGCACCGGCATCACCATCGGGCCGGGGGCGCTGAGCAGGTCGAGCGCGACCCGCACCCCGGCGGTGACGTCGACGGTCGGGATCACCGCGGTGGGGTCGACATCGTGGCCGAACTGCCGCAGGGCGAACCCGGCGTACGCCTCACCGAGAGGGCCACCGTCGGGGTGGAAGTCCGGGTAGCCGGTGACGCCGGCATCGATCGCGGCGTGCAGCGCCTCGGCGATCGGCGGTGCGACGCCGTAGTCCATCTCCGCGACCCAGGCCGGGAGGACGTCGGTGTCGCACCGGCCCCACTTGCAGGGGAGTGCGCGTCGGGCCTCGTCGTCGGTGAGGTCGCGGATCATGCGGCCGATGGTAGGTCGGTGCCGATGTCGGGGTTCTGCTGACTTCATCGGACGATGTGGGTAGGGTCGCGCCCCATGTTGTCGCGAGGTCGGGGGCTGTGGGGGCGCCTCCTCGTGGTGGCGCTGGGCGCCGCCCTCATGCCGGTCCTCTCCGCGTCGCCTGCTCATGCCGATGTGCCGAGCGTGCCGCTGAACCCAGTCGTCGAGCAGACCTCGCTCGATGAGCTGACGTTCACCTTCGACCCACCGGCCGACGCAGGCGGCAGCCCGGTGGTGGGCTACACCGTCAGTTGCCGGTGGAACCTCTCGAGCGGTCCCGTGGGTTACAGGGAGGACGTGTCGACGAGTCCGGTCGTGATCTCGCTGTCCGAGTTCGACGGCGGGTTCAGTGGCCACTGTGCGATCTGGGCGCGCAATGATGACGAGGACGGCGAGCCGGCGTTGACCGGGACCTTCTATGTCACTCGGTCCACTGCGGGCACGCCCGCCGATCCGAAGGTGTGGAGCTACGCCGACGACTCGGTCGGAGTGGGGTTCGACATGCCGGCCGGGGCGGGCGGCGTGGCGGAGACCGAGTGCATCAGCGCAACCGGTGCCGTCATCGAGGCGGAGCGTGGCGCCACCGATCCCGATGGCACCGGGATCCGCGAGGCTGTCTACGTTTCGGGCGTGGTGCCCGGTGACCGTTATCGATGCCGGGTGCGGCTCGTCCACGACCTGGGGAGCACGGAATGGTCGACGTGGAGCAACGAGCACCTCCACGTCTGGCGGCCGCTGCCTCCGAAGATCCAGAGCGTCGAAGCCGTCTCGCCTCGCGCCGTGGCCGTTGATGCGACGGCTGTCACGGACGAGAAGCGACCGATCACAGCCTACGAGGCGTCATGCGATCTCGGCGACGGGTCAGGAGCGGTGTCCGCGACCACGTCTGCGAGCCCCGTCACTGTGCACGGCCTACGGCCGGCTCGTACCTACCACTGTCGGGTCCGCGCGGAGAACGATGCCGGATGGTCGAACGACACCGAGGCGACGGTCACCACGCCGCCGGCCGTACCGGGGCTCCCGCACCTGGCCAGCGTCAGGTACGCCAAGAAGGGCGACTGGTGGGTGAGGGCGCGTGCGGTCAGGGTGAAGCTCCGGACGGGGGAGACGAACGGACGACGGGTATGGCGGACGCGGACCCGGTGCGTGAGCCTCGACGGCAGGGTGACACGGCAGAACGTCACGTTCCACCGCGGAGGCTTGGTACGCGGTGAGCGGACTGCGATGAAGGTCGGAAACCTCGTGGCGGGCAAGAAGTACCGGTGCAAGGCACGCCACAAGAACTCCGTCGGATGGGGTGACTGGAGCGGTTGGCAGCGAGCCCGCGTGTGGGCCCGCGAGCCAGGACGTCCGCGCTGGGTCAAGGCGCGTCGGGTATGGCGCGCCGGGGTCAAGGCGCGGCTCGAGGTGCGGCGCCACCACCGCAGCGTGGTCGTCTGGGCACGGATCAAGTGTGTGAGCCCGAACGGCGGCAAGATCGCCAAGCAGACCAAGACTCACGCACCTGCGCTGCGTCGCAAGGACCGAACCGCGATGATCGTCTACGGGCTGTCTCCCCGGAAGCGGTACCGATGCAAGGCCAAGCTCCGCAACTACGTCGGGTGGGGCACGTGGTCCTCGTGGGTGCGGCTGCCGTGACCCCAGACCGTCGGTGACGCCGCCTACCGTCCCCGTCACGGGAGTCACGATGTCCGCCGAGCAGCAGATCCACTGGCCGGTGCCGCCGCAGGAGGGCTACCGGTTCGAGGATCTGTTCACGCTGCCGGGCCTCCCTGAGCACACCGAGCTGATCGACGGGAGTCTGGTGTTCATGGCGCCGCAGGCGAGTGCTCACCACGTGGTGATCAGGTTGCTGGCGAGGCACGTGGAGGCGGCGATCACTCCCGAGCTGCGGGTGCGGACCCGCATGAACGTCCGCCTGACGGATCACACTGCTCTCGAGCCGGATCTGATGATCGTGAGCGGATCGTCGGTCGGAGACCTGACCCGTGCCAGCTTCGCGGCGACCGACGTGCTGCTCGCCGCCGAGGTGGTCTCACCGTCCTCGGCCGAGCGGGACCGTGACACCAAGCCCCACAAGTACGCCGGCGCCGGCATCCCGCACTTCTGGCGGATCGAGTGGATGGACGGCGCCCCGGCGGCGTACACCTACCGGCTCGGCGCCGACGGTCGCTACGAGCCGACCGGCGAGCACGTCGGCCGGTTCCGCACCGACGAGCCGGTCGGCATCGACGTCGACCTCACCGAGATCGAGCGGATGTAGCCCGGCAGAGCTCATAGCGCCGCGGCGACCTCGGTGCCCTGCTTGATCGCCCGCTTCGCGTCGAGCTCCGCGGCCACGTCGGCGCCACCGATGACGTGGCGCCCGGGGCCGCCGAGCTCGCGCACCGACTCCTGCCCGGCGCAGACGACGACGTGGTCCACCTCCACCAGCACCGGCTCACCGTCGACGGTGAGGTGCAGGCCGGCGTCGTCGATGCGGTCGTACGACGCCCCGCTGATCTGTCGCACCCCGGACTGCCGCAGCACCGCCCGGTGCGCCCACCCCGACGTCTTGCCCAGATCCTTGCCGATCCTGCTGGTCTTGCGCTGCACCAGGGTCACGTCGCGGACGACCGGTCGCGCCTTGGGCTCGGTCAGGCCGCCGCGCTCCAGGCTCGGGTCGGCGACTCCCCAGTGGGCCATCCAGTCGTCGAGGCCCTCGGGTGCATGGGTCAGCCAGTGGCTCACGTCCACGCCGATGCCGCCGGCGCCGATCACCGCGACCCGCCGGCCCGGGACCGCCGTACCGGCGAGCACCTCGTCGTAGCGCAGCACCGTCGGGTGGTCGATGCCCTCGATCGCCGGGATCCGCGGCGTCACACCGGTCGCCACGATGACGTCGTCGTAGGCCGCCAGGTCCTCATCGGTGGCGGCGTGGCCGAGCCGCACGTCCACGTCGAGCACCTCGAGGCGCCGCGTGTAGTAGCGCAGCGTCTCGGCGAAGTCCTCCTTGCCGGGCACCTGCATCGCCAGCCGGAACTGTCCGCCGATCTCGGGCGCCTGCTCGTAGAGAGTGACGGCGAAGCCGCGCTCGGCGGCCGCGGTGGCCGCCGCGAGGCCGGCCGGTCCCGCGCCGACCACCGCGACTCGCGACGTACGACGCGTCGGGCCGAGCACGAGGGTGGTCTCGTGGCACGCGCGCGGGTTGACCAGGCAGGAGGCCCGCTGGTTGCGGAAGGTGTGGTCCAGGCAGGCCTGGTTGCAGCCGATGCAGGTGTTGATCTCGTCGGCTCGTCCGGCGGCGGCCTTGGCGACGAGGTCGGGGTCGGCGAGGAACGGCCGCGCCATCGAGACCAGGTCGGCGTCGCCGGAGGCCAGGATGTCCTCGGCGTCCTCGGGGGTGTTGATCCGGTTGGAGGCGCAGACCGGGACGCCCACCTCGGTGCGCAGCCGCGCGGTGTGCTCCCGCCAGGCCGTCCGCGGCACCTGGCTGATGATGGTGGGCACCCGTGCCTCGTGCCAGCCGATGCCGGTGTTGAAGGCGGTGACGCCGGCCTCCTCGAGCCGGTGGGCCAGCGCGACCGTCTCCTCCCAGGTCTGGCCGTCCTCGACGAGGTCGAGCAGCGAGATCCGGTAGACGATCGGGAAGTCCGGGCCGACGAGGTCGCGCGTGCGACGGACGACCTCGACCGGGAAGGCCATCCGCTTCTCGGCCGAGCCACCCCACCGGTCGGTGCGGTCGTTGGTGCGCGCGGCGAGGAACTGGTTGAGCAGGTAGCCCTCGGAGCCCATGATCTCGACAGCGTCGTACCCGGCCTTCACCGCGAGCGCGGCGCTGCGCGCGAAGCGGCTCGCCGTGCGGTCGACGCCCCGGGTCGACAGCGCCCGGGGGCGGAACGGGGTGATCGGCGACTTCCGGGCGGACGCGCCGACGCTGAACGGGTGGTAGGCGTAGCGCCCGGCGTGCAGCACCTGGAGCGCGATCGCACCGCCCTCGGCGTGCACCGCGTCGGTGACCTCGCGGTGACGCTCGGCGTGGAGCCGGGTGGTCATCTCGGAGGCGAACGGTTTGAGCCAGCCGCGCTTGTCGGGCGCGTAGCCGCCGGTGACGATGAGTCCCGCGCCGCCGCGGGCGCGCTCGGCGAAGTACGCCGCCAGCTCGGGCAGCCGGAGCCGGCTGTCCTCCAGTCCGGTGTGCATGCTGCCCATGACGACGCGGTTGCGCAGCGTGAGCGGGCCGAGCTCGATCGGCTCGAGCAGGTGGGGGTAGGGCGTGGTCACGAGTGGGCCTCCAGATATTCGGTCAGCCACGCGATCTGGCCCTCCTCGAGGAGGATGCCGCCGCGCAGCACGAGGTACTGATCGAGCTCGAGGCCGTCGAGTGCGGCCGGGTCGGGGTAGTCGCGCTTCATGAGCTGCTGGTAGTGGTCGAGCCGGGTGCGGTGGTCCGCGAGGCTGGCCCGCACCGAGTCGAGCACCGCCTCGCGGTCGCCGAACGACGCGCCACGCAGCTTGACCGCGAGATCGCTGCGCAGCGGGGTCTCAGCGGTGGGCCGGGCCAGCCAGTCGGCGAGCTCGGCGCGGCCCGACGCGGTGACGGCGTAGACGACCTTCTGCGGGCGGCCGCGCTGCGCCACGGTCTCGGTGGAGACCCACCCGTCGCCCTCCATCCGCCGGAGCACGCGATAGATCTGCTGGTGGGTGGCACTCCAGAAGAAGCCGATGGAACGGCCGAAACGATGGGTCAGCTCGAGCCCCGACGCGGGCTGCTCGCTCAGGGCGACCAGGAGGGCGTGCTCGAGAGCCATGGCGGACAGTGTGCACTGCATATGCAACTCGTTGCAAACCGCACATCTCCACGACTCCGGACCGACCAGTAGCCTGCGCCCCATGCGCGCCGTACAAGTCGTCACCACCACCGGACCCGCCGACGTCGTCGTCAACGAGGTCTCCGAGCCCCAGCCCGGACCGGGCGAGGTCCTGGTCGAGGTCCACCGGGTGGGGGTCTCCTTCCCCGACCTGCTGCTCAGCAAGGGGGAGTACCAGCTCAAGCCCGACCCGCCGTTCACGCTCGGCGTCGACTACGCCGGCACGGTGGTCTCCGGCCCCGGCTTCGAGCCCGGGCAACGGGTCGCCGGCGTCGGAGGGTACGGCGGTGCCGCGGAGCTGGTCGCCGGTCCGGCTGGCTCGACCTTCGCGCTGCCCGACGCGATCAGCCTCGACGAGGCGGTCGCGCTGCCGATGAACTACCTCACCGCCGAGTTCGCCCTGCACGAGCGCGGTCACCTGCGCGAGGGCGAGACCGTGCTGGTGCACGGCGCCGCCGGAGGCGTCGGCACCGCCACGATCCAGGTCGCGAAGGGCATGGGCGCCCGCGTGATCGCCGTCGTCAGCACCGAGGAGAAGGCCGCGATCGCCACGGGGGCCGGCGCCGACGAGGCCGTGCTCATCGGCGGCTTCAAGGACCGGGTCGCCGAGCTCACCGGCGGCCGCGGGGTCGACGTGATCATGGATGTCGTCGGTGGCGACGTCTTCACCGACTCCCTCCGCTCCCTGGCCCCACAGGGCCGGTTGCTCGTGGCCGGCTTCGCGGCCGGTCAGGGCATCCCGCAGGTCAAGGTCAACCGGCTGCTGCTCAACAACGTCGACGTCCGCGGTGTCGGTTGGGGTGCCTTCGTCTTCGCCCGCGACGGCTACATGGCCGAGCAGTGGGAGCGGCTGGTGCCGATGATCGAGTCCGGCGCGGTCAAGCCGCCCGTCGGCCGGGTCTATGAGCTGGCCGACTTCGGGCAGGCGCTCCAGGACATGGAGGACCGGCTGGTGCTCGGCAAGGCGGTCGTGAAGGTACGCGACTGATCCGGCTTCGCCAGCGGGTCGTTCCGGGTCATCAGGTGACTCGGGCGGACACCGTTGCGTGGGTGGCCGAGGAATCCCCGGCCGACCGGGTATCCCTCCAGGAGCGTGACAAGCGGGTCGTTCCGAGTCACCTGATGACTCAGAACGACCCGTCAGCCGGTCCGGACGCGCCTCCACCGAGCCGGTTGTCCACAGTCGGCCGATGACGCCCTGGCCCGTCCGCGGGTGAGGTGGCAGCGTGCCGCCGCATGTCGCCGCGCTTCGATCTCGGACACCCGGACGTCGCCCATCTCCTGTGGGTGCAGGACGGGGTGGTGACCCGTCGCCAGCTCCTCGAGCGCGGAGCGACCCCGGCGGACATCCGGCGCCTCGTCCGCCGGCGCGAGCTTCGCCGTGTGCACCAGGGCGTGTACGTCGACCACACCGGGCGACTCACCCGGCGGCAGCGGGAGTGGATCGCAGTGCTGAGCGCGTGGCCGGCGGCTCTGGCCCGCGAGACGGCCCTGCCCGACCGTGCGTCGAGCCGGGTGGTGCACATCGCGATCGCCCACGGGCGGCGGGTGGTGGCGCCGAGCTGGGTCCGGGTCCAGCGCGTCACACGACTCACCGAGCGTGCCGATCTCACGCTCAGGCCGGCCCGGATGCGACTCGAGCACGCCCTGATCGACGTGATGTCGGACCGGATCGGCGCCGATGACGTGCCCGGTGCGTTCGCGGTCCTCGCGCGGACGGTGGCCTCACGCCGTACGGATGCGCCCGCTGTGCTCGCCGCGCTGGCCACGCGAGGGCGGGTCGCCCACCGACGCGACATCGAGGGGTTACTGACCGATCTCCGCGACGGCGCCTGCTCCGTCCTCGAGCGCGGCTATCTGCATCGCGTCGAGCGGGCGCACGGACTGCCGCGTGCCTGGCGTCAGCATCGCAGCGGGGCCACCGGGAAGCGCACCGACCAGGATGTCCACTACGTGGAGTACGGCGTGGTCGTGGAGCTCGACGGTCGCGCCTTCCACGACTCGGCCGAGGCGCGGGACAACGACGCCCGGCGCGACATCGCCGAGCTCGCCACCTCCGACGCGGTCACCGCACGGGTGACGTACGGACTCGTGTTCGGTGATGCGTGTCGGACGGCGATGTGGATCGGCCGCATCCTGCAGCGTCGCGGCTGGCGAGGGGCCGTCCGGCCGTGCCCGGAGTGCCGGTCTCGCTGACGACCCAGAAAGACTAGCGGGTGGTTCCGAGTCATGTGGTGACCCGGAACCACCCGGTTGAGCAGGGTCTGCAGGAATCCCCGGTCGACCGGGGATTCCTCGCCCGCCCCACCCACCGAGCCGTTCCGAGTCACCCCTCGACGTACTCCGGCAACGTCGACCCCATCCGCTGGTGGGTCCGGTTGCGGGGCGAGCCCGAGCGGCCGACGGCGTCGTACGCCGCGCCGAGCCCGAACGGCGGCATGTTGGCGTAGAGCGTCTCGACCTGTTCGGCCGGCACCCGGTAGGTCTCGTGCCAGATCCCGACGTCGCCGGTGCCGGCGACCCGCCGGTTGAACGCCGCCCAGGCCGGCGCGTGGGCGAGCTCGGGGTCCTTGGCGAACCGGCCGAGGTCCTCGACGCTGCGCCAGTACTGCAGCACCATCACGACCCGACCGCTCCAGTAGGTGCTGCTGTGCAGCAGCCCGAGCTCGGGACGCTGGGCCAGCTGGGCCATCATCCGCGGCATCGAGAAGAAGACCGGCAACCAGCTGCGCAGGCGGCGCCACCGGTGGATCCGCATCCCGATCAGGAAGACCACGACCTCGTCGTCGTCCGGTGCGGCGACGCGGTGGCCGGGCAGCACGCCCGCGGGCACGCGCTCGGGCGCGTCCCGGTAGGCGCGCGGCAGCTGTCGAGCAGCAGTCATGGGGTCCTCCTCAGAGCTTGAAGATCGAGAGGTACGTCGCTCCCGATCCGGTCGTGAAGTCGGTGTGACGGGAGCCGGCCTCGGCGACGTACCCGTCCCCGGCGGCCATGGGCACGCCCTGGGTGCGCACCTCCCCGTCGATGACGTAGGAGAACTCGGTGTGCTCGTGGACGTGCGGGTCGCCGTGGTAGCCGGGCTCGGCCTGCACGAGTGCGACCAGGTACCCGTCGCCGGTGGCGAGGATCTTGGCGCGCGCGTCGCCGCGGCTGCCCCAGGGCACCCACTCCTGCTCGTCGGCGTGGCCGATGTGCCAGCCGGTGAGATCCGGCGTGGTCGTGGTGTCGGGCATGATGACTCCTCTGGATAGTGGAACTGTCTAGCGCTAAGATACTGACACTATCCAGCAGCGGAAGCAAGTGACGAAAGCAAGTGAGGTGCTCAGTGCGGATCTCCGAGCTGGCCGAGACGACCGGCGTCAGCGTGGCGACGATCAAGTACTACCTGCGCGAGGGCCTGCTGCCGCCGGGCACCAAGGTGACCGACCGGCTCGCCGAGTACGACGACCACCACGTACGACGCCTCCGCCTGCTGCGGGTCCTCCGCGAGGCCGGCGGCGTACCGGTGGAGAGCCTCAAGGGCGTCGTCGCGGCGAGCGAGGACCGCACTGCATCGGTGCACGAGATGTTCGGCGCAGCCTGTGACGCCATGGCGCCGCCGACCGGGACCGACAGCGATCCGGCGTCCCGGGAGCTCGCCGATCGGATGGTCGACGCGGCCGGGTGGAGCCAGGTGCGGCCCGATGCGCCCGGTCGCGACCGGCTCGCGGACGTGCTGGCCGTGGTGCGGGACTTCGGCAGCGACGCGGCCCCCGACCGAGCGGTGCGCTACCTCGAGCTGGTCGACGCGCTCGCCGAGCTGGAGCTGAGCCTGGTCGACCCCGACCAGGACCGTGAGGCGATGCTGGAGCAGATGGTGGTCGGCCAGGTCGTCTTCGGGCAGCTCCTGCTCAGCCTGCGACGGCTCGCCCAGGAGCACCACAGCGCGCTGCGCTTCGGACGGGGCTGAGCCCGCCCCACGTCCGTCAGACCGTGTAGCCGCCGTCCACGTCGATCGCCTGCCCGGTGATGAAGCCGGCCCGGTCGGAGAGCAGGAAGGCCACCAGCTCGGCGATGTCGGTCGCCGAGCCGAACCGCCGGAGCGGGATGTTGCGGCGCGTCACCCCGAGCGCCGCGTCGTCCAGCTCGCCGGACTCGATGAGCCGGGCCGCCATGCCGTCGCGCAGCATTCCCGGCCCGACGCAGTTGATGCGCACGCCGTATCGCCCCTCCTCCGCCGCCAACCCCCGCGCCAGCGCCTCGACCGCCCCCTTGGGGCTCGACGACAGCCCGTCCCGCACCGGGAACCGGCGGGTCGCCGCCGTGGTCACCGCGACCATGCTGCCCTCCGACTCCCGGAGCGCGGGCAGGGCGGCATGCGCCAGGTTGAAGAACGACGCCGCGTCCGCGTCGAGCTGCTCGCGGTACTGCGCCGGGCTCACCCGGCTCAGGTGCACCATCGGCACGTGCGGCCCGGAGGCGTGGACCACGCCGTGCAGGCCGCCGGCACCGGCCGCCCGCCCCACGGCTGCCGCCGTCGCGTCCTCGTCGGCCAGGTCGACGCCGAGCGCCAGCGCGCGCCGTCCGAGCGCCTCGACCTCGCCGACCAGCTCGTCGGCACGGTCCTTCCGCGAGCGGTAGGTGAAGGCGACGTCGCTGCCTCGCGCGGCCAACAGCCGTACGACGGCCGCGCCGATGCCGCCGGTGCCGCCGGTCACGAGTGCGATGCCGGGGCGGGCCGCGAAGTCATCAGCGAGTGTCGTCGTGCTGGGGTCGGGCGGCGAGGTCGTCACGCCCCGCATTGTGTCCGATCGCGCCCGTCACCCGGGGTGGACCACCCGGAGCGTGCCGTCGTCACGCTGCCACAGCCCGGCGACGTGCAACCGGCGCAGGTCACCCACCCTGCCCGACGCCCAGGCGTGGTAGATCAGCCGGAGCGACGTGCCGTGCACGAAGGCAGACGCGCCTCCCGGCCCCAGGTTGCCGGTCGAGGCGGTGGTGAGGAAGGGGCTGCCGTTGGTGGGCCGGACGCACGGGCCCGCCGGGCCGTCGCAGATCGCGTAGCCGGTGGCGTAGTCCGTGGTCTTCCAGGAGTTGCCCGAGTAGAAGAGGTAGGTGACGCCGCCGAACTCCACCATGCTCGGGTTCTCGATGGTGCGCCCCTCCCAGGCCTGGTCCTTGCGGAGCAGCTCGCGGGTGACCGCGCCGTCGGCGAAGTCGGTGCCGTCGGCGTCGAGCTCTCGCACGAAGAGCCCGGCCGGGCGTCGCTGTGGCACGCCGGAGAACTTCCAGAGCAGCCACGGCGTGCCCGAGCCGTCGACGTGGATGTCGGGGTCGATCAGACCGAGCTGGGCGTTGGGCGAGCAGATCGGGCGTCCGACCGGGCGGAACGGGCCTGTCGGAGACGGACCCCGGGCCAGGCCCATGCAGTTGTGCCGCTCGCCGCCGACGGTCGCCGCCCGGGCGGAGTACGCCGCCGTCCACCCGCCGCCGATCCGGGCGACGCTGGGCGCCCACAGCCCGCGGCCGTCGTCGGTCCGCGTGACCCAGCCGCCGACCCGCGGCAGCGACTCACCGCCGCGGCCGCCGGCCGGACGCCAGGTCCGGAGGTCGCGCGAGACCAGGGTGGGGAGGTTGATGCCCGCGGTGTTCGTCGCGTAGGCGTACCACCGGCCGCGGTGCCGGACGATGTCCGGATCGGCGAAGATCCCGCGGTAGGCCGCGCCCGCCTCCCAGGCCGTCGTCCCGGGAGCGACACGTACCGGCTTCGGGCGGCGCTGCGTGGGCCGCTGCGCCAGCTCCTCCGCGGCGTCGGCGAGATCGGCGCGGGTCGGCGACGGGCTGCTCGACAGCTCGGTCGGCAGCTCGGTCTCGTCGGGGATGATCGGCGCCGTGGCGGTGTGCTCCGCCGTCGACGGCTCCGCAGCGCGAGGGGAGGGGGAGTCCGTCGAGCAGCCGGCGAGCACGACGACCGCGGTCGCGAGGCACGCGGCCACGGTCGTGCGCTGCCTACTCACGGTCCTCCTGTCGTCCACGGTGGTGTCGAGCTCGTCGCTGGCGCTCCTCGCACCTCGACCACCGTGGAGGGCTCGAAGTCACCACCCTAGGCCGGGCCGGGCGGCGACCCACACGGCCCAGGGTCTCAGCCCTCAGCGAAATCTGCGGAGATCCGCCGCATCCCCCGGATATCGTCGCGCGGGTGAGCATTCTCGACGACGCCCGCGAGGGCATGGACCTCGATGTCCGGCCGCAGGACGACCTGTTCGGCCATGTGAACGGACGCTGGCTGGAGGAGACGGAGATCCCGTCCGACCGGTCGGCATGGGGAGCGTTCTACGCCCTGGACGAGACCGCGGAGCTGCAGGTCCGCGACATCGTCACCGAGTTCGCGTCGGCCTCGGCCGACGGCACCGGTCTCACCGACGAGCAGCGCAAGATAGCCGATCTCTTCAACTCCTTCATGGATGCCGACGCGATCGAGGCACGCGGTCTCGACCCGGTCCGTCCACTGCTCGACCGCGTGGCCGCCCTGCAGGACGTCCGCGAGCTCGGCGGCTTCCTCGGCGAGCTCGAGCGCACCGGTGGGGGTGGCCTCTTCGGCACCTACATCGACACCGACTCCCGTGACTCCGACCGCTACCTCTTCCACATCGCCCAGGGCGGGTTGGGGCTCCCGGACAAGGAGTACTACACCGACGAGAAGTTCGCCGAGACCCGTGAGAAGTACGCCGGCTACCTCACCGCGATGCTGGGGCTCGCCGGGTACGACGACGCGGCCGGCGCGGCGCAGCGCATCCTCGACCTCGAGACCCGCCTCGCCGAGGGGCACTGGGACCGTGCCGAGACCCGCGACGTGCAGAAGACCTACAACCTGCTCACGGCCGCCGATCTCGCCGCGCTGTGCCCGGCGTTCGACTGGGACGCCTACGTGACCGGTCTCGGCGGGTTCCTCGACGGTCAGCACGCGACGCTCGCCGAGTCGTGCGTGCGGCAGCCGTCCTACCTCGAGCACCTGTCCACGGTGCTCACCGAGACGCCGATCCAGGCGTGGCGCGACAAGCTCACCGCGCACGTCCTGCGCGCGGCGGCGGCGTACCTCGCCTCCGACTTCGTCGAGACCAACTTCGACTTCTACGGCCGCACGCTCAGTGGCACGCCCGAGCTGCGCGCACGCTGGAAGCGCGCGGTGTCCTTCGTGGAGGGCGCGATCGGCGAGGCCGTGGGCAAGGAGTACGTCGCCCGCCACTTCCCGCCCCGCGCGAAGGAGATGATGGACGAGCTGGTCGCCAACCTGCTGCGGGCCTATCGCGAGTCGATCTCGCGGCTGGACTGGATGACCGAGGAGACCAAGCAGCGCGCCTTCGACAAGCTGGAGATGTTCCGGCCCAAGATCGGCTACCCGGAGCGGTTCCGGGACTACTCCGCGCTCGAGGTCACCCCCGACGACGTCGTCGCCAACGTGCTGGCCGCGGCGGCGTTCGAGACCGACCGGCAGCTGCGCAAGATCGGCTCGCCGGTCGACCGTGACGAGTGGCTGATGCTGCCGCAGATGGTCAACGCCTACTACAACCCCGGCACCAACGAGATCTGCTTCCCGGCCGCGATCCTGCAGCCGCCGTTCTTCAGCCCCGACGCGACGCCGGCGGAGAACTACGGCGGGATCGGCGCGGTCATCGGCCACGAGATCGGGCACGGCTTCGACGACCAGGGCGCACAGTACGACGGCGCGGGCAACCTCGAGGACTGGTGGACGCCGGACGACAAGGCGGCCTTCGAGCTGAAGTCGAAGACCCTGATCGAGCAGTACGACGCGCTCTCGCCGCGCAACCTGCCCGGGGAGCACGTCAACGGTGCGCTCACCGTCGGCGAGAACATCGGCGACCTCGGCGGCCTCACGATCGGTCACACCGCCTTCCTCATCGCCCAGGGCGGCGAGGTGAGCGTGGCGGAGCGGCGTGAGCTCTTCCTCAACTACGCCAACATCTGGCGGATGAAGCGCCGACTCGAGCTGGAGCGGCAGTACCTCACCGTCGACCCGCACAGCCCACCGGAGTTCCGCGCCAACATCGTGCGCAACCTCGACGAGTTCCACGAGGTCTTCGAGACCACGCCCGAGGACGGGCTGTGGCTCGACCCGGACGAGCGGGTACGGATCTGGTGAGCTGACGGGGTCGAGGTGCGAGCCTGCGAGCCTCGAAACCATCCTCAGACGTCCGCGCGGAACCGGCCGGGCGTGACGCCCTGCCAGCGCCGGAACGCACGGGTGAAGGCGGTCTCGTCGGAGTAGCCGAGCCGTACGGCGACGTCGGCGACCCGGTCGCCACGGTCGAGCCACCGGATCGCGAGCTCCTCCAGCACGCGCTCGCGGACGGTCTTGAAGCTCAGCCCCTCCTCGCCGAGGAGCCGGTTGAGATGCCGGCTGCTCACCGCGAGCTCGGCCGCCACGCGGTCGCGCGCCCAGTCGGGATGCTCGCGCACCACCTGCTGCACGCGGACCGCGAGACCGCCGTCGCCCAGTCCCTCCAGGGTCCGGTCGACCAGATCGCGCAGGTGGTCGTGCAGGGCACGGTTGGCCTGCACCAGCGGCAGTGACAGCTGCTCCTCATCGCAGGTCAGGCCGTTGTGCCCGGCGGCGAAGTGGACGGGCAGACCGAGCACGGCGGCGTACTCCTCCACCGGTGCGAGCGGCTCGTGGGAGAACGTGACGCTCGCGGCGCGGAACCGGCCGCCGGTGCCCCAGCGGGCCAGGTGCAGCTGGGCGGCGACGGCCGCCTCGGTGCGCTCGTGCGGTCGGACGCCGACCGGTTGGGTGAAGTCGGTGGTCACCCGGCCGGCGTCGCGTCGCAGCGCGAAGGTGCCCTCGCCGATCACCGCGGCGTAGGCCTCGAGCTCCTCGAAGGCCTCGCCGAGGGTGTCGCAGGTCGCCAGCAGCATCCCGACGCTGTCGAGGTGGCCCACCTGCACGCGAGTCCCGAGCCGGAGCCCGATCAGCGGATCCGCGGAGCCCCGGCAGAAGGCCTCCCACAGCTCGTCCTGCAGCCCGAGCGGGATGCGCTCGGCGCTCCGCACCCGGTGGACCAGCTCGCCGGGCAGCGGGATGTCGTCGCGCTCGGCGCTCTGGATCAGCGCCAGGGCGTAGTGGACCGTCACGCCGATCCCCTGCGGTGCGGTCATGGCCCCGATTGTCGCTGGTCCTGTCCCGTTCCGCCGGGTGCTGCGGTCTCGGCGGGTCTAAGGTGGCCCGGGTTCGTCGACAGGGGAGGGTCGTGATGGCTGCACCGACGTACGCCGTCATCGGAGCAGGGCCGATGGGACTGGCGTGTGCCCGCAACCTGCAGCGCGCGGGTCTGGACTTCGTCGGCCTCGAGCTGCACGCGGACGTCGGTGGGCTGTGGGACATCGACAACCCCCACAGCACGATGTACGACAGCGCGCACCTGATCTCCTCGCGCCGGATGACGGAGTTCGCGGAGTTCCCGATGCGGGAGTCGGTCGCGGCGTACCCGCACCACCGCGAGGTGCACGACTACCTCTCGGCCTACGCCGACCACTTCGATCTCCGCCGGCACTACGAGTTCGGCACCCGCGTCCTCGAGGCGACCCCCGACGGCAACGGCTGGCGGCTCGTGACCGAGCACGACGGCGTCCGCGCCGAGCGGTGGTTCGACGGTCTGCTCGTCGCCAGCGGCACGCTGCACACCCCGCACCTGCCGGAGCTGCCGGGCGACTTCGCCGGCGAGGTGCTGCACTCGGCGGACTACCGCAGTGCGGAGGTGTTCGAGGGCAAGCGGGTGCTCGTCGTCGGCTGCGGCAACTCGGGCGCCGACATCGCCGTGGACGCCGTCCATCGCGCCGAGCGCGTGGACCTGAGCGTCCGTCGCGGCTACCACTTCCTGCCGAAGTTCATCGCCGGCCGACCGGTCGACACCCTCGGCGGGCGGCTCCGGCTGCCGCGGGGGCTCAAGCAGCGCGTCGACGCCGCGCTGATCCGTGCCGCCGCCGGCCGTCCGAGCGACTTCGGCCTGCCCGACCCGGACTACCGGCTCTACGAGTCGCACCCGGTCGTCAACTCGCTCGTGCTCCACCACCTCGGTCACGGCGACATCACGGCGCGCCGCGACATCGCCGCGATCGACGGGCACACCGTCCGGTTCGGCGACGGCGAGCAGGGTGACTACGACCTGATCCTGTTGGCCACCGGCTACGAGCTGGACTACCCGTTCCTGGACCGCTCGCTGCTCAACTGGCCCGACGACGCGGACGCGCCTCGGCTCTACCTCAACGTCTTCCACCCCGAGCGGGACAACCTCTTCATGATGGGGATGGTCGAGGCCGCCGGGCTGGGCTGGGAGGGCCGCAACCAGCAGGCGCGGCTCGTGGCCGGCTACCTGCGGCACCGCCGGGCCGGCAGCGCTGCGGCCGCGGCCTTCGACCAGGTGCGCCGGATGCGCGCCGCCGAGCGCGTCGACGGTGGTTACGACTACCTTCGTCTGGCGCGGATGGCCTACTACGTCAACAAGACCGCGTACCTTGGCGCCATCGACCGACACCTGGTCGACCTCGATCCGGACGGCGCCCCGTACCCCCCTAGCGGGGCGCCGTCCTCCCTGCGCGCTCCCGCGGCCGCGGCGACGTGACCGAGCTCGCGCTGCCCGACCTCACCGTTCTGAACGTCCTGCTGGCGTTCATGATGTTCGGGGTCTCGCTGACGCTGCGCCTCGAGGACTTCCGCCGCATCCTCCGCGCCCCGGTCGCGCCCGTGGCGGGTCTGCTGGCCCAGTTCGTGCTGCTGCCGGCCGGGACCTGCCTCGCGACGTACCTGCTCGACATCGACCCGGAGCTGGCGCTGGGCATGATCCTGGTCGCGTCGTGCCCCGGCGGGTCGTTCTCCAACGTGCTGACCTGGCTGGCGCGCGGCAACGTCGCGGTGTCGGTGAGCATGACCGCGGTCTCGAGCCTGGCGGCGACCGTGCTGACGCCGCTCAACTTCGCGCTGTACGGCGGCCTCAACCCACACACGCGCGAGCTCATGACCGACATCGACGTCGACCGCGGCGACCTGCTGCTGCTCGTGCTGCTGGTGCTGGCGGTGCCGATGCTGCTGGGCTCGTCCCTCGGCACCCGCTTCCCTCGCTTCGCCGAGCGCAGCGAGAAGCCGCTGCGGGTGGCGTCGATGCTGGTCTTCCTCGCGTTCGTGGCGATCGCGTTCGGCAACAACGTCGGCCTGTTCCTCGACGAGTTCCAGACCTTCTTCTGGCTCGTCGCGTGTCACAACGCGCTGGCGCTGGGGCTCGGCTACGCGATGGCGCGCTCGCTGCGGCTCCCGGTGAGCGACCGTCGTGCGGTGACCCTCGAGGTCGGCATCCAGAACTCCGGGCTGGGGCTGGTCATCGGGTTCACGTTCTTCCCCGAGCTCGGCGGGGTGCTGCTGATCACGGCGTTCTGGGGCGTGTGGCACCTGGTCTCGGGCCTGGCGATCGCCCAGCTCTGGTCGCGGCGGCCGCTGCCGGCCGACGACCCCTACCGACGTGCGGAGGTGACCACGTCATGACCAAGCGGATCCTCATCACCGGCGCGGCCGGCTACCTGGGCCGCCAGCTCGGCAACCGGCTCGCGATGTCCCACGACGTCCTCGGAGTGGACGTGGTGCCGCGGGACCGGGTCGCCGGTGCCGTGGACTTCCCGCTGCGTGAGCTCGACATCCGCGACCCCTCGCTGGGCGAGGTGATGGCCGAGCACGGGACGACCCACGTGGTGCACCTGGCCTCGGTGCTCCAGGCGTCGAAGGAGCGCGAGCGCGACTTCGACATCGACGTCAACGGCACCCGTACGGTGCTCGACGGCTGCCTCGCGGCCGGCGTACGGCATCTGACGGTGACCAGCTCGGGCGCGGCGTACGGCTATCACCCCGACAACCCGGAGTGGATCGACGAGGACGACCCGCTGCGGGGCAACCCGGAGTTCGCCTACAGCGACCACAAGCGGCAGGTGGAGGAGCTGCTCGGCCGCTACCGCTGCGAGCATCCCGACCTGCGGCAGCTGGTGCTGCGGCCGGGGACCGTGCTGGGCGCGACGACCGCCAACCAGATCACCGGACTCTTCACCGGCCGTCGGGTGCTGGCGCTGCGCGGCAGCGCGTCGCCCTTCGTCCTCATCTGGGACGAGGACGTGCTGGCGATCCTCGAGCGGGGGATCGAGACGGGCGCGATGGGCCGCTACAACCTGGCCGGCGACGGCGCGCTCACCGTGGCCGAGATCGCCGAGCGGCTGGGCAAGCCGTTGCTGCGGCTCCCGGTGAGCCTCGTCAAGGCCGGTCTCCGGGTGCAGCGCTGGCACGGGCGCCCGGTCGGTCCGGAGCAGGTGGCGTTCCTGCGCTACCGCCCGGTGCTGTCCAACCGGCGGCTCAAGGAGGAGTTCGGCTACACCCCGATGAAGACGACGGCCGAGGTGCTCGACCACTTCATGGCCGCGCAGCGTGGGGGTGGTGTCGAGGCTCGCAAGCTCGCACCACCACCACCGTCGGACGGTGGTTGAGGTGCGAAGGCCGCCACGGCCTGAGCCTCGACACCACCAGCCGGCCGTCATCCTCATCACCGGCGCCGCCTCCGGGCTCGGCTGGGCGATGGCGCAGCGGTGGCACGCCGCCGGCCACCGGCTGGTGCTCGCCGACGTGGCGGCCGAGGCGTTGCAGCAGCGGGCCGAGGAGCTCGCCGACCCCGACGGCGTGCTGACGGTGGTCGCCGATGTGACCGAGGCGGCCGACGTGGGCCGGCTCGTCGCCGCGACCGAGGAGCGCTTCGGGCGCCTCGACGTGCTGGTCAACAACGCGGGCATCACCCACCGCTCGGCCGCGCACCGCACCGACCCCGCGGTGTTCCGCTTGGTGATGGCGGTCGACTGGCAGGGCCCGGTCGAGCTCACGCTCGCCGCGCTGCCGCTGCTGCGGGAGAGCCGCGGTGCGGTGGTGTGCATCGGCTCGATGGCGGGCTGGATGCCGGTGCCGGGACGAGCGGCGTACGGCGCCGCCAAGGCGGCCCTCGGACAGTTCTTCGAGGTGCTGCGGATGGAGCTCGCGGCGGACGGCGTGCGGGTGCTGCTCGTCTACCCGAGCTTCCTGGACACCCCGATCGACGCGCACGCCCTCGGCGAGGACGGCGCCCCGACGGGTCGGCCTCGCTCCACCGTGGGACGGCTCCGCTCGGCGGGCGAGATCGCCGAGCTCGTCGACCGCGCCCTGCAGGACGGCAGCGAGCGGCTCTTCCCCGACCGCGGCCCGGTCGCCGCGAGCCTGCTGTGGCGGCTGTTGCCCGGGGTCTACCAGCGGCAGGTGCGTCGCCGGTTCGCCGCCGACCTGCGCTGATCCCGCTGCGATGGGTTCCCAGGTGTCGCAGGTGTCTCAGGAGGCACAGCGGGACGCAGAATCTCCTGCTGGGACGATGAACCTTTGTCGTCCCAGCAGGAGTTTCACCGGCCGGCCGGTGAAACTGGCGGCCCGCGTCTGCTGACATCTGTCACTTGCGCCGCGTTCACCTGTGAGGTCTGCTGGTGACATGGCCGAGCCGTCGTACGAGATCTACACCCCGGCGCAGCGACCGGCGCCGGAGGACCGGGTGCCGGAGCAGCGCGCGTCGTACCCGTCGTACGAGCGCGACCGCAGGCCGGTCCGCCACGGGGGCTGTGGCGGCTCCGGTGCGGTGCAGCGGTTCCTCTTCGTCTCCTTCATCTGTACGGCGATCTGGCTGATGTCCGGCGCCGGCTACTTCTGGCCGATGTGGGTGATGCTCGGCACCGGCATCCCGGCGATGCTGTCGCTGACCGGCCGGTCGCACCATCGGCGGTCCCCGCGCCACTGGTGACCGAAGATCGGGTGATCGCCCGATGCTCCCCGGCCGCGCATGCGGTCTACTGGGTCCGGCGCGAGGAGTCGGGAGGTAGCCGTGAGCGGTCATGGGGCGTGGATGACGGGACTGGCGGCCGGAGCCGGCCTGGTGCTCGGGCTGACGGCATGCGGCGGTGAGCCGGCCGAGCCGGCCGAGTCGGCCGCGTCGGCGCAGGATCCCGCAGCCTCGGTCGACGCGACGCCCGCATCGGAGTCCGTGGCGGCCGGGTCGGACGGGCCCTCGATCGACTGTGGCGCGATCGACCGGGACGCGATCGAGGTCGTCGCCGGGGGAGCGGTCGTCGAGGTCACCCTGCTGGACACCTACGACGGCTACACCCACACCGTCGGCGACCGGGAGTTCGAGGGGTCCTCGACCGGCTGCGACATCGACCTCGACATCAGCGAGTTCGGCCCACCGGAGCTGACGGTCCGCGTCCTCGCGATGGCCGAGGACGACTTCTACGCGTTCTTCGAGGAGTCCGCCGCTGCCGAGGACGGATACACCGGCGTCCCGGGCGTCGGCGAGGCGGCGTTCACCTACGTCGCGCCGGCGTCGCGGACCGACCTGGTCGCCGGCCTCGGCGGTCCGGTGCTGGTGCTCTCCCTCGGCCGCGGCCTGGACGGCCCGGTGCCGCAGAGCGACGAGATGGTCGCGATCGCCGAGCTCGTGACGCCCGCCGTCGGCTGACGGGCGCGGCCGACGACGGACTCACGCGTCGCCGCGGACGTCGCGGTGCCGTCGTCCGGTCACTTCGGCGATCGCAGCGAAGTCGGCGTCCCGGTGCATCAGCGGGACGTCGTGACCGAGCGCGAGGGCGGCGATGAGGCAGACCTGCGATCGGACCGTTCGGCCGGTCCGTCGGACGGCGCGGTGTGCAGCGGACCGGAAGTCGAGGTCCGGGGTGACGGCGACGTCGGGCAGGCCTGCGACCACTCGCTCGACGCGACGGAGCGCGAGCTCGTCGGTCGGACCCATGAGGAGCTCCATCTCGATCGGCGCCGTCATGACCGCTTCCTCGGCATGGATCAACCGGCGTAGCGGCTCATTGCGGATCTCGTCGAGGTCACCGTCCCAGCCGGTGCCTTCGAGGGACAGGATCTCCTCCGGTGTCACCTTCGGGCCGGCCGCGCGGCGCAACGCGAAGTCGACGGCCTCCTTCTTGGTCTTCAGGCCGTACTTCCTGATCACGCGGTCGACCAGCTCATCATCGAGGTCGATGTTGGTGCGGGTCATGCACAGAGGATGCACCTCGCCGGTTCGGATGCGCTCGATCCTGGGGGACCGCGGTGCCGGGGGCAACCGTCGGCCGACGTCCTGTGGACGACCGCACCGCGCGGCGACGTACGTCGGTCCCCGCTGGTAGACAGGCGACCATGACCACGGCCATCAACGAGGACGTCCGCGCCCGCGCCGAGGAGCACCTGCGGGCACTCGTCGGCAGCGACGACGCCCGGCTCTACGACGACCAGTGGGCGGCGATCGAGGCGCTCGCGGTCGATCGGCGCCGTGCGCTCGTCGTGCAGCGCACCGGGTGGGGCAAGTCGGCGGTCTACTTCGTGGCGACGTTGCTGCTGCGCGACCTGGGGGCGGGGCCGACGGTGATCATCTCGCCGCTGCTGGCGCTGATGCGCAACCAGATCGCAGCGGCCGAGCGAGCCGGCATCCGCGCCGTCACGATCAACTCCACCAACGTCGAGCAGTGGGAGGAGACCCAGGCCGCGATCGAGCGCGGTGAGGCCGACGTGCTGCTGGTGAGCCCGGAGCGGCTCAACAACCCCGGCTTCCGCGACGAGGTGATGCCGCGGCTCGCGGCCACCTGTGGGCTGCTGGTGATCGACGAGGCCCACTGCATCTCCGACTGGGGCCACGACTTCCGGCCCGACTACCGCCGGATCCGCACCCTGCTCGCCGAGCTGCCCGACGGCATCCCGGTGCTCGCCACCACCGCCACGGCCAACCAGCGGGTGACCGACGACGTCGCCGAGCAGCTGGGTGGTTTCGATGCTCGCAAGCTCGCACCTCAACCACCGGGCGGCGAGCTCGCACCTCGACCACCGGACGGCGAGGGCGTTGCAGGGAGTCCCGTGCTGGTGCTCCGCGGCTCGCTGGACCGGGAGTCGCTGCGGCTGGGGGTGGTCCGGCTGCCGACGATCGAGCAGCGACTGGCCTGGCTCGCCGACCACCTCGCGGAGCAGCCGGGCAGCGGCATCATCTACTGCCTGACCGTGGCCGCCACGCAGGACGTCGCCGACTACCTCCGCGCCCGTGGCCACCGGGTGGCGGCCTACTCCGGCCGCACGGAGACGACCGAGCGGCAGGCGCTGGAGCAGGCGCTCCTCGACGGCGAGGTCAAGGCGCTGGTCGCGACCAGCGCCCTCGGCATGGGCTTCGACGCCACGCTGGGATTCGTGGTCAACCTGGGCGCGCCGGCGTCCCCCGTGGCCTACTACCAGCAGGTGGGCCGCGCCGGCCGCGGCACCGACGAGGCGACGGTGGTGCTGCTGCCGGCGATCGAGGATCGCGACATCTGGGCCTACTTCGCGTCGCTGGCCTTCCCCCGTGAGGAGCAGGTGCGCCAGACACTCGCCGTGCTGGCCGGGGAGGGGCGGCCGCTGGGCACGCCCGCGCTCGAGACCCACGTCGACCTCAGCCGCACCCGGCTGGAGATGATGCTGAAGGTGCTCGACGTCGACGGTGCGGTGCGTCGGGTCAAGGGCGGCTGGGAGATCGTGCCGTCGGGCGGCCAGGAGTGGACCTACGACGCCGAGCGCTACCGCAGGGTCGCCGAGGCACGGGAGCGCGAGCAGCAGGCGATGCTCGACTACCTCGCCACCGACGAGTGCCGGATGTGGTTCCTGCGCGACCAGCTCGACGACCCGCAGGCCGAGCCGTGCGGGCGCTGCGACAACTGCGGCGGCCTCGACCTGTCCACCGCGGTGAGCGCGGCGGCGGTCGACGAGGCCGAGCAGCGGCTGGCCCGGCCCGGGGTGCCGATCGAGCCTCGTCGGATGTGGCCGACCGCGCTCGCCAACCTGGGCCTGGACCTCAAGGGCAAGATCCGTGAGCCGGCGACCGAGGGCCGGGCCATCGCGCGGCTGACCGACCTGGGGCACGGTCAGGCGCTGCGCGACCTGTTCCGCGACGAGGCGCCGGAGACCGTGCCCGTGCCGCTGGTGCGGGCGATGATCGCGGTGCTCGACGACTGGCGGCCGCAGCCCGACGGCATCGTCCTCGTCGACTCGGCCACCCGCGGCGCGCTGACCCGCGACCTGGCCGACGGCCTGTCCCGCTACCTCGGGGTGCCGGTGCTCGGGTCGTACGCGATCGTCGACGACACCGTCGCGTCGGGGCAGGGCGCCACCAACTCCGCGCAGCGGGTCGCGGCGGTCCGCCGCCGCTACGCGCTCCGGGCCGAGATCCCGCCCGGTGCGCGGGTGCTGCTGGTCGACGACCTGGTCGGCACCGGCTGGACCCTGACGGTCGCCGCCCAGGAGCTCACGGCCGCGGGGGCGGGCGACGTACGACCGGTGACGCTCGCCGTGTCGGGCTGACCGGTCGTGGGCACGGCTCGTATCGTCCGGAGGATGAGCTCCCACACCTCCGTCGATCCCGTGCCCTCCGACGACACCGCGACGGTGATGCCTGCCGATGACGCCGCCGAGCCCGCGGCGGAGGCATCCGCTCCGGTGCCGGCCGGCCTCGTGGCCGGCCTCGTGGCGCTCGGCGCCGGCCTGCTGGCCGGCGGGTTGGCGCTCTCGGTGGTCTACAGCCGGTACGACGGCGCGCTCGACTACTCCAACTTCATCGTCGGTGTCGGCGCGACCGCCGCGCTGCTGCTGGCCGCGCTCGGTGCCGCCCTGCTGGTCCGGGGCGCCACCCGCGCCGAGCGGCGACGGCAGGTGCTGGTCTGGGGCGGCACGCTCGGCACGCTCGGCGCGGCCGCGATGACGGCGATCGCGGTCGACGAGGCCGGCTACCTCGGCTACCTCACCGGCAGCATCATCGTGGGGCTCAGCCTGGTCGGCTTCGCCGCATCCCGGGCGGGCGGCTTCGTGGTGACCGGCGTGCTCGGCCTGGGGCTGCTCTACGCCAGTGCCTTCGACGACCTGCTGGCCGAGTCGCTCGACGACGAGCGGTTCGTCAGCGTGCTCGCCGTCGCGGTCGGCGTCTTCACGGTCGCGATGACCCTGCTGGGCTGGCTGCTGCCCACCCGGGTGCTGAGCGGCGTGGTCGCCGGGTGGGTCTCGGTGGTCGGTCTCGTGGTCCTGCTGGTCTGGCTGTGGTTCACGGGCTATCTCGACGGCCTCTTCGCCGATGTCGTCCTCGGCATGGACGGCGAGCTGGGACCCGAGCTGACCGTCACCGACTCCCACACCGACGTGTGGGTCATTCTTGCCGTCGGCGGCGGGCTCACGCTGATGTGGGCGCTTGCCGCGGTCCGCACCGGCCACGCGGGGTTCACCCTGCTCGCGGTCGCGATGCCGGCGACCGCGACACCGCTGGCAGCCCTGGTGGTCGCCGCTGAGCACCCGACCTGGTGGGGGGTCGGGCTGGTCGTGCCGGGGGCGGTGCTGCTCGCCCTCGCCGGGATCCTTGCGCTCCGGCGAGGCCGGGGCCCGGGTCACCGAGCGAGGTGACGTCCCTCCCGCTCTCGCCCACGGCGTTCCGCCGTCAGTGCCCCAGCAGCTCGGTGGGCTCGACCGGCTTCGGTGCGGGGCGCGGCCCGAGGCACACCAAGCCCTTCAGCCGCGATATCTGCGTGAGCAGAGAGAGGCACGGTGGTCGGGTCCAGGGGTGAGAGCCAACATGCGGCTCGAGCTGGTGAGGCACGATCACACACGGCCCTTGGAACGGTTCGAACGGGCCGACCGCACCCTCTTCGCTGCACGGGTCGGTGACCGTGGAGACGACACCTGACCATTCCTGGACGGCGGCACGTCCGTGACAGCCGAGCCTGCCTGACCGGCGGCGGAGTGCGCGCCCTCCTGCGTCAGCGATGGTCCTGCCCGGCGATGTGTCTCGAGCGCGGAACTCGGTGTCGGCGTGGCACGTTAGCGTCAGGTCGCCACGGCCGCTCGGTCCGTCGGCCACTCGACCCGGAGGTGCACCTGCGTGAGCTTCGTCCCGGTGTCCGGTCCCGCCACGTTCCGGCCCGCCGACCCGCCGCGCGACGGCACGGTCGAGTTCACCGACGACCGCCGCACCGTCGCGCTCCCCGTGCGGGCGGCGCTGCCGGTGCTCGGACGCGCGCGGCGCGATGACGACGTCCATCCGAGCGTGGCGCTGATCGGCGGGGCCGCCCTGCTGGCCACCGAGCTGGTCGCTGCCGGCAAGCTGGCGCCCGCTGACGGGGTCTGGCACCTCGACGGTCTCGACGACCGTGACCGCGACAGCATCGCTCGGCTCGCCGCCGCGAGGAGGTACGACGGGCTCGCGCCGGACGCGGCGCGGGGGCTGGTCGACGACGTGCTCGCGGCCGTGGCCGACGCCCTGCCGCGCGCGGCGCCCACGGGAGGCCGAGGTGGCCGGCAGCGCCCCGCCACGTCGGCAGCCGCCCGGGAGTCCGCTCCACCGCCCTTCGCCGAGCGTCTCCAGCAGCGGGTGGCCGAGCGGGCCCGGCGGTCGCGACAGGAGGAGCTGCCCGAGCTGGTGCGGGTCTCGCTACGGGTCGAGGCCGACGAGGAGGAGCTGGCGGCCGGCGCCGTACGTGTCGTGCTCCAGGTCCACGACGAGCGCGACCCGCTGCATGTCGCCGACGCCGCGTTGCTCTGGTCCCGGTCCGAGGCGGAGGCCACGCACGGTTTCGGTCCGCGGGCGCGGGTGCACGCGAGCATCGCGCTGCGCTCGGCGGCCGAGGTGTGGCCGGTGCTCGACCGGTTCCTCGAGCTGGCCGTGCCCGACCAGCTGACCCTCGACGGCGAGGAGATCGCGAGCCTGCTCGACCACGTCGGCCCGCTGCGCGAGGCGCGGGTCGACGTGCACTGGCCACGCTCCCTGGGGCGCGACCTCACCACTCGTGCGGTGCTCGACCGGCGGGGATCGACGCGGCGTGAGCAGGAGCAGCCATTGCAGGACAGCCCGTTCTCGGTCGACGGGCTCTTCGACTTCTCCTGGCAGGTGGCGCTCCACGGCGAGCCGCTCACCGAGGAGGAGATGCAGCAGCTGGCCACCGCGGCGAGCCCGGTGCTCCAGCTGCGCGGCTCCTGGACGGTCGTGGACCCCACCACCGCGCAGCGGGCCAAGCGGCGGCTGATCCGCAAGGCGTCCGGTGCGCAGGCGTTGGCGGCGGCGCTGAGCGGCGTCGTGGAGGTGCCGGCCGACGAGGGCGAGACCCGGGTGACCGACGAGGTCGTGGTCGGCGCCAGCCTGCTGCAGGTGCGCGAGCGGCTGCTCGCCGCGGCGACCCGCGACCCGCTCCCGGCTCCGTCGGCCCTTCGCGCGCAGCTGCGGGACTACCAGCGCCACGGCCTCACCTGGCTCGCCGACCTGACCGGCCTCGGACTCGGCGCCTGCCTGGCCGACGACATGGGCCTCGGCAAGACGGTCACCCTGATCGCGTTGCATCTGCACCGCCTGGAGCAGGGGCTCTCGGACGGTCGGCCGACGCTCGTGGTCTGCCCTGCGAGCCTGCTCGGCAACTGGGAGGCCGAGATCGAGCGCTTCGCCCCCGGCACACCCGTACGCCGGTTCCATGCGAGCGAGCGCGACCTGAGTGGTCTCGATACGCCGCCTCGTACCTCGGCGGCTACTCGACCAACGGCGACGGAGGAGGTCGGTTCTGCGGGCAGGGCGGCTCGCTCGTCGAGTAGCGCTCGCGAGGCCCGCAGAGGGTCGAGTGCCGCCGGTGTATCGAGACCACGAGCGAGCGCGTCTCGAGACGTCCCGCCCACCGCCGGGTTCGTGCTGACGACCTACGGCACGATGCGGGTCGACGCCGACGCGCTGGCCGCGATCCCCTGGGACCTGGTCGTCGCCGACGAGGCGCAGCACGTGAAGAACTCCCGGTCCGCGACGGCCCGAGCGTTGCGCCGGCTCCCGAGCCGGGGTCGCGTCGGTCTGACCGGCACCCCGGTCGAGAACGACCTCACCGAGCTCTGGTCGATCCTCGACTGGGCGATCCCGGGCCTCCTCGGCAGCCGTCAAGCGTTCCGGCGGGTCTGGGCGGCGCCGATCGAGTCCGGCGCGGAGCCGACGAAGGCCGGCCAGTTCGCCGACCTGATCGGACCGTTCCTGCTGCGCCGCCGCAAGACCGACCCGGGCATCGCGCCGGAGCTGCCGCCCAAGACCGAGACCGACCAGATCCTCGGCCTCACCCGCGAGCAGGTCGTGCTCTACGAGGCGTTCGTGCGCGACTCGATGGAGCGCATCGAGCGGCTGCCCGCCGACGACCCGCAGCGGCGCGGCCTGGTGCTGGCGCTGCTCACCGGACTGAAGCAGATCTGCAACCACCCGGCGCAGTTCCTCAAGCAGTCGGGAGCGGTGCGCCTCGGTGGCCGGTCGGAGAAGCTCGAGCTGCTCGACGAGCTGCTGGGCACCATCCTGGCCGAGGACGGCGCGGTCCTGGTCTTCACCCAGTACGTCGCGATGGCCCGCCTCATCGAGCAGCACCTGAGCGAGGTCGGGGTGCCCCACCAGTTCCTCCACGGCGGCACGGCGGTGAGCGAGCGCGAGGCGATGGTGCGCCGCTTCGCCGACGGTGCGGTGCCGGTCTTCCTGCTCTCGCTCAAGGCGGGCGGCACCGGCCTCAACCTCACCCGCGCCGACCACGTGATCCACGTCGACCGCTGGTGGAACCCGGCCGTGGAGGAGCAGGCCACCGACCGTGCCTATCGGATCGGCCAGACCCGCCCGGTCCAGGTGCACCGGATGGTCACCCACGGCACCATCGAGGAGCGGGTGGCGGCGCTGTTGGAGCGCAAGCGCGCGCTCGCCGACGCGGTGCTCGCCCGCGGCGAGGCCGCGCTGACCGAGCTGAGCGACGAGGAGCTGCGCGACCTGGTCACGCTGCGCCGTGAGGCGCGGCTCGAGGCCGTCCAGGAGGAGGAGTGAGGATGACTGCTCCGCCCGGTGGGCGCATCACCCATCCCCGGCTCGCGCCCCGTCGCGGCGGCGTGCGCTCCTGGTGGGGCAAGGCCTGGAACCGTGCCGTCGAGGAGGCCGCCTACACGCCCGCCGAGCTGCGCGCGGGGCGCCGGCTCGCCCGGGCGGGCGCGGTCGGCGGCATCTCGGTTGCTCCCGGCTCGCTGCTGGCGGCCGTGCGCGAGGGCGAGGACGCCTGGACCGCCGACGTCACCGTGCCGGTGCTCGACGACGTGGAGCGCCGTGGTCTCGTCGACGCGGTGGCCGCCGAGAGCGGCCGGGTCGCGGCGCTGCTGGCCGGCGACCTCCCGCACACCCTCGTCGAGCACGCGGAGGAGGCCGGCGTCGAGCTGCTCCCGTACGGCGGTGAGCTCGGCGCGACCTGCACCTGCACGGCTCCCCTCGACCCGTGTCCTCACGCGCTCGCCCTGCTCACCCAGGTCGGCTGGCTGGTCGACAGCGACCCGCTGGTGCTCTTCGCGCTGCGCGGGCTGGACCGCGAGGCGCTGCTCGGCGAGCTCCATGCGCGCACCGCCGACCCCGACACCGTCGACGCCGGGGGTGTGGCGGAGCTGGCCGACGACGTCGAGATCGCGGCCGATGCGGTGCTGCGGGCGCGCGAGCTCCTGGCCGAGTGGGCGGCCGGCGAGGAGAGCTGAGGTCGGCGCTCCGCGGGGCGACGCCACCTGCCCGCGGGACCTCTCGTGTCGTGCGTAGGAAGTCCTTGGACGGTTCGCGCCGCCCGGGCATGCACCTCGCTGCGTTGGCGTCGCTCGCCTTGCACCCGGTGGCCCTTCGCGACGCCGCCTGGCGATGCCCGCACCCGGACGACGCCAACCATCCAGACACTTCGTACGCGCGCCACTAGGGTGTGTGCGCCCCCCATCGAAGGAGTCCTGCATGCTCGGCCGCAAGACCTACACCCCCGGCGAGATCGCCACCGCCCGCAGCAACATCGCCGCCCAGCTCGAGACCTGGCGCCGCCTCGTCGCGGCCGACGCCGACCCGGAGGCGGAGGCGACGTACTTCCACGGGATGCTGCTCGCGCTCGACCGGATCTTCGTGCACCGCACGCACAGCGTCACCGGCAAGGGCACCGGGCCGCTCAACGAGACCGAGGTGCTGGTCGACGCGCTGATGCTCAACGACGGCGAGGTGCGCGGCGTCGGCGGGATCGACTACGACCCCGACCGGACCGTCCTCGGGCTCGGTGTCGGCGACCGGGTGTCGCTCGACGCGCAGGGCTTCGCCAAGCTCGCCGAGGCGTTCCTGGCCGAGGTGGAGGAGAAGTACGTCGGGTGAGCGGCGCGCCCGCGCTGACCCGGCTCCACGTCGACGGCCGTGACGTGGCGCCGCTGGAGATCGCGACCACCCGCCGCAGCCGCAGCCGCGGACTGCTGGGCCGCTCCGGGCTCGACGGTGCGCTGTGGCTCGCGCCCGCTCGTCAGGTCCACACGATCCGGATGCGGTTCGCGCTCGACGTGGCCCACGTGGCGCGCGACGGCCGGGTCCTGACCGTGGCCCGGATGCCGCCCGGACGCCTGGGCGCGTTCCGGTGGCGGGCGCGCGGCGTGATCGAGGCGGAGGCGGGCAGGTTCCGGCAGTGGGGGCTGGAGCCGGGTTGCCGCGTGACGTGGAACCGATGAACGTCGGGCGACGAGCCACGTCTCCCGGTGCCCTCCACTCAGCGGGGTCCTAGGATGGCCGGGCACCTGTCGCCTCGTGTGTCTCGGGAGAGTGGTCGTGTCCAGGTTGCAGCGCCGTACGAGGCTGCTCGCACGGGTCGGTTGCGCCGCGGGCGTGGCGGTGGCCGCGAGCCTGCTCGCCCCACCGCCTGCGGCGGTCGCCGCGACCGAGCCGTCCCGGCTGATGCTGGTGCTCGACTCCTCGGGCTCGATGGCCGAGCCGATCGCCGGCGGCGGCACCAAGATCGCCGCGGCGAAGGAGTCGCTCCACACGGTGATCGACGAGCTGCCGTCCGAGGCCGAGGTCGGCCTGCGGGTCTACGGCTCCGAGGTGTTCTCCCGCAGCGACCCGGGGGCGTGCACCGACTCCGAGCGTGTGGTCGACCTCGGCGCCGACAACCGGGACGAGCTCCGCGCGGCCGTCGACCGCTACGAGCCGTACGGCGAGACCCCCATCGGTCACGCGCTGCGGCAGGCGGGCACGGACCTCGGCGCCGACGGCAAGCGGTCGATCGTGCTGGTCTCCGACGGAGAGCCGACCTGTCCGCCCGACCCGTGCCGGGTCGCCCGCCAGCTGAGCAAGCAGGGGGTCGAGCTCCGCGTCGACGTCATCGGACTCGACGTCTCGGGGCAGGCGCGCCGCTCGCTGCAGTGCATCGCGACCGGCGGTGGTGGCACCTACTACGACGCGGACTCCGCGGAGGACCTGACCGACGCGCTCTCCCAGCTCGCCACCCGCGCGGCGCGGCCCTACCGACCCGCGGGCGAGGAGGTCACCGGCACCGCCGACGCGGCGTCGGCGCCGACGCTCACCGCCGGCTCGTACGTCGACGAGCTCGGCGCTCCGGAGACCGACACGGCCGTGCGGCACTACGCCGTCGAACGGTCCCGGCCCGGCTCGTCGCTGACCGTCACCGCGAGCATCCTGACGCCGTCCTACGCGGGCGGCGGCCGGCCCACGAGTGAGGCGGACGGCCTCGAGCTCACCCTGAGCGACGCCGATGGCAGCCGCTGCGGGATCGACGTCCCGGCCACGGCACGCGGGCGGGACGCCACGATGGTCACCGCGAGCGTCGACGCCGAGGACTGTCCGGACGCCGACCGGCTGCTGGTGCGGGTCGACCGTGCGGGGAGCCAGGACGTCACGACGCCGGTGGAGCTCGTGGTGCTCGAGGAGCCGCCCGTGACCGACGTCGACGCCCTGCCCACGCCGGTCGACGGCGACGTCGCCTGGCAGGCACCGAGCGGGCGGCCGGGGGCCACCGTCGTCGGGGGGCGGTCCTTCGCCTCCGCCACGCCGCTCGCCCCGGGCGGCTTCCGTGGCACGGTCGTGCCGCACGAGGTGCAGATCTTCAGCGTCGATGTCGACTGGGGTCAGCAGCTCGCCGCGACGATGTCGGTGCCCGACCCGTCCGGGCGGCTGGCCGATGAGCTGCACGCCCACGGGTCGCCCTTCGCGCTGACGATCTACGGACCCGGGCGTGCCGCGGCCGGAGCGGTCGCCGACGGCGCGCCGGACGACCGCTCGGACCTCTATCCCAGTGGGGGTGGCGAGGTCGGCGAGATCACGGTCCCGGTCACCTACCGCAACCGGGAGGCCATCGAGGATCCCCGCCGGGCCGCCGCCACCGCCGGCACCTACACGATCGTGGTGTCGCTGACCGACAGCCGCGCGCGGACGTCGTACGAGGTGCCCTTCGTGCTGCGCGTCGGCGTGACCGGTGACCGGCAGCCGCCGCCGGAGTACGTCACGGCGGCGCCCTCGCCGTCCGCCACGCCGTCCACGCCGGCGGCGGAGGGCGACGCGGGCGACGCCGGCGCCGAGCCGCAGGCGGACGAGAGGGCCGCCGATGCGGACGACTCGGGGGTGCCGACGGCGGTCGTCGCCGCTGGCGGCACGGTGCTGGTGGTGCTGCTGCTCGGGGTCGCCGGATGGTGGATGGTGCGGCGGTCGCGCGCTCAGAAGTAGCGGGACCGGCGCCAGCGCACCACGAGATAGCCGATCGCTCCGAGCAGCGCGGCGACCAGCACGACCGTGAGCGGCGCGGTCCACGGAGCCTCGACGTCGCTGTCGGCGGCGCCGGTCGGCTCGGCCGGCAGCGCCGGCGCGACGAAGCCGTCGTCGCCACCCGCCGTCGCCCCGGGCGGTCCGGACGACGCTGCCGGCTCCGCCGACCCGTCCGTCTCGCCGGCCGACGCAGCGGCGGACGGCGCCGCCGACTCCGGCGCCACCGGGAGGTCGCCCGGCTCGGCCTCCAGCGAGACCCGGAGGTGGAAGGGGAAGTCGTGCCGCAGCGGCAGGTGGTCGGCGCACTCCTCGATCGCGGTGCGAGCGAGCGAGACCGACACCCGCCAGGTGCCCGGGAAGTCGATCCCCGAGCCGGACTGCGCGATCGCCCCCGTCGTCTCGACGCCGGTCGCGGCGAGACCGGTGCCGTCGAAGACGCCGGTGTTGCCGTACGGCGGGTAGGTGCCGCCCTCGCCGTAGGGGTTGTAGAGCCGCACCTCCCAGCTGCGGCAGTCGCGGGCGTAGTGCGGCACCCACAGCCCCGGCCGGCCCTTCACCGTGGCCTGCACGACCGGCCGATCCCCGGTGCGCGCCCGGAAGCGGTACCACTTCGTGGCCCCCGGGCGGAGGGTGTCGCGGTGGCCGCCCGGCCGGAGGCGGGCGGCGCTGTCGGGCCGTTGCCCGCCCCTGACGCGGCGGCCGTCACCGAGTCGCTGGATCGTGCCGTCGGCGATCCGGCCGAGTGCTGACGAGAGGGCCCGGGCGTTGTCGGCGCCGTAGTAGCGGCCGCCCGTCACCCGGGCGACGCAGCGGAGCTCGTCGACGGCGGCCCGCTGGCCGCGCAGCGCGAGCCCCACGGTCTCGACGCGGAGCCGGTCCTGCTCCCGGCTGAGGCTCCGCGCCGCCTCGCACGGCGCCGGGCCCGGCGGATGGCAGGTGTCCTCCCCGTCGCTGATCAGCACGACGATCCGCCGGCCGCCGTCGTCGCGCCCGAAGTCGTCCGCGGCCGCCAGCAGCGACCGGCCGATCGGGGTGTCGCCCGTGGGCTCGAGGTCGCGCGTCGCGTCGACCAGCCGGTCGGTCGACGCGGGCTGCGGTGGGACCACCAGCTCGGTGTCCTGACAGGACCGCGATCGGTCGTCACCGGCGTATCCGGCGCCGTACACGCGCAGGCCGAGGGCCACCTCGGCGGGCAGCGAGCGGCCGACCCGGGTGAGCGCCGCCTTCGCGCCGTCCAGCAGCGTGCCCGACGCGTCGGGGGTGGCGCGGGCCATCGAGCCCGAGACGTCGAGCACGAAGAGCACCTCCAGCGGGTCGTCGTCCGCTGCCGGCTCGGCGTACGCCGTCGACGGGGCCGCGCCGAGCGCGCCGAGCGCGCCGAGCGCGGCGACCGTGCAGCCGGCCAGCAGGCTGCGTCCCCTCGTGCTCACCGGCCGCGACTGCCCCAGGCGCGGCCCGCAGGTGCGGCGGGCGGCTCCGGCAGCCAGGCGAGGTCGCGCTCCGCATCGGCCCGCCACCAGAGGATGCCGAGGCCGGCGGCGGCACCGATGAGCACGGCGCCGCCGAGCCCGAGCGTCAGCACGCGGTCGAGCCACCCGGCCTCGTGGGCGGCCGTGACCGCGCCGACCACGATCGCGGTGTCGATGACGGTGGCGAGCAGTGTCCGGCGCCGAGCGTCGCGGGAGTCGGAGAAGTCGACCGCCGAGAGCACACCCAGGATCGCCACGCCCCAGGCGGCGGCCGCGACCAGGCACTGTGCTCCGATCCAGATCGCCTGGCCTCGGCGGGTGCCGTCGGCGAGCTCCACCCACGGTGGGGCGCCGAGGGCGAAGAAACCCAGCTGCACGAAGCCGGCACCGATCACCCAGAGCACCAGGACGGTGACCAGCAGTCGTGCGGCGACCGCGAGGAGCGACGTACGGCGTCCCATCCTCAGGACTCCACGTCGACGGCGAGGCTGTCGAGCACCGCCGGCAGGTCGGAGTCGTCGAACGTCCCGGCGGGTGCCTGGAACCGGATCGAGGAGAGCACGTCGTCGGGCATGTCGAGGAAGACCTGCACCAGCTCGACCTCGACGTCGCTGCCCTGGTGCGACGCCGTACGCCGGTAGTGCACCTGGTAGGCGTGGTCCACGCCGGGCACGTCGATCTCGCCCTCGTCGTGGACGGTGAAGCCGGGGTCGATGCCCTCGACGGTCTTGAGCGCCTCGGGTGCCGCGTCGTAGCCGGTGCTGGTCTCGCCGGGCACGCCCATGGACATGTTGACGAACGGCGGGAACCCGGCGTCGGAGCCGGCGGCCTCGACCGCCCACTCGTAGCTGCGCCCCTGCGGGTCGAGCTGCTCCTCACCGGACGCGGACCAGTCCGCGGGGACGACGATCGAGACGCCGTGTCCGACGACCTCCTGCTGCTCGGCCGGGGCGGGGCGCAGCGCGAACGCCTCGGAGAGGCTGCTGGTGGTCGTCTCGCGGCCGGCGTCGTCGCCGCACCCGGACACCGTCACCAGCATCGTCGTGGCGACGGTGGCGACCCCGACGAGACCTGTCAGTCGCATACCGTGTTCTCCTTCCAGCTGCCGTCGGCCGGGTCGTAGTAGTGGGAGCCGATCAGGTCGCTGTCGATCTCGACCTCGTGCACCTCGCCGCCGATGTTGACGAAGAGGACCGAGACCTTGCCGCCGTACTCGCGCTCCTCCTTGTCCACCGTGTACTGGTCGAAGGTCACCTGGGAGTGCTCGTTCAGCTGCTCGCGCAGCGTCGCCTGCTGCTCCTCGGTGAGTCCCTGGCCGGTGTTGACGAAGCGCCTCAGGCCGTCGCTGAGCGCCGTCACCGCGGAGTGGTCGAGCGCGTCGCCGCGGCGGAAGTCGGTCGAGAAGTCGAGCCGGAACTGGTAGCCGCCCTCGGCGCCCTGGAGCAGCGGCGGCAGCGTCATCTCCTTGATCGTCGCCCGGCTGCCCACCGGCAGGTCCTTGACGGCGTCGGTGTTGGCGCCGATGTCGGCGCGCCCGTGGATGGTCCCGATCACGCGACCGCCGACCTCGGCGATGGCGCCGTCATCGTCGAAGGTGACGTCGGCCAGCACGGTGAGCTCGGCGTCGCCCTCGGCCTGCAGCGCCAGCACCTGGTCGGGCAGCGGGACCCCGAGGTCGGCCGCGGCCTTCGCGGTGAGGGCCATCCGGACCCGGGTGTCACCGTTGGCATAGCTCTGGGCGCCGAGCGTGACCGCGCCGGACCCGTCGGCGTCGAGGGGGCCGAGCTGACCGGACCCGGTCACCTGCGCGCCGATGTCGAAGTACGTCGCGTCGGCCTCGTGCCCCTCGGCCTCGCTGCCGGTGAACGAGCCGATCGTGCCGAGCGAGTCGATCAGGTCGTGTGCCTCCTCGAGGCTGTCGACGGTGTACTGCCGGCCCCACGCGCCGTCCGCGCCGACCTTGACCCGGAGCCCGGCACCGGCATCGCCGCCGCCGGTGCCGGTGGACACCTCGGCGCTGCCGCCGCCGCGCAGGGTGTAGTCGGCACCGACCTGGCCCTTGGTCCGCACGATGTACTCGGTGCTGATCGAGCCGTCGGGGTTGCGCACCCGGACCTCGCGGATCTCGTGACCGCTGTCGGCCTCGATCGTGGCGAAGACGGTGACGCTGCCGCCACGGGTGGAGGAGTCGCGGCTGACCGTGCACTTCGTCGGGGGTTGCGACTCCAGCGAGTCGGCCGCCCCGCAGCCGCCTCCGCCACCCACCAGGCCCGAGAGCCGGCAGAAGACCTGGTCGACGACCGTGCCGCTGCCAGAGCCGACCGGGGTGGTGAGTGCGACGAGCGCGCCGATGATCGCGGTGATCACCACGGCGAGACCGACGTACTCGACGGTCGTGGCGCCGCGATCGGGTCGGCGACCCCTGCGGCCGGGAGGTCGCGCGCCAGCGGTCATGTCCTGTCCTGATCTCTCGAGGGGGTTCATCCGGGGCCGTCGCGCATCACGTCGAGGGCCTGGGCGCACAGGTCGCGGGCGGTCTCGCGGACCGGGTCGACCAGCGTCAGGCAGGCGGTGATCACCGCGCAGAGCACGATGAACCCGCCGATGAACTCGACGATGGTCTGGCCGGTCTCGTCGCGGCGTCGCTGGTGGTGGGGCACGGGGAGGTCCTCGGTCATCGGGGCCAGTCGACGAAGACCCGCTCGGTGGCGAAGCGGGCCGCGATCTCGGCAGCGGACGGGCAGTCGACGAAGAGCGGGTTCGGATCGGCCGGCGTGGGTGGTGTGCAGACCTTCGCGGCCCGCGCGGGCCCCGCACAGGTGCCGGTGCGGAGCACCAGGCCGACCACACCGCCGGCGTTGCAGATGCCGCCCGTCGCCTCGACCCGGGCACGGGAGGTGGAGCGGGCCTCGTCGGCGCCGTGCGGCATGTCGTCGCTCTGCTCGACCTGGACCTCCACGGTCCAGGTCAGCGGCGACAGGTCGCCGAGCCAGCGGTAGCGCCGCAGCGCGCCGCCGTTGGCGTCGGCGTACTCCTGCGCCCGCAGGACGCCCCGGGTGGGCTGGAAGGCGTTGAGCAGGGGCAGCGTGACCAGTCCGATCGCTGGGGTCTGGGCGGTGGAGCGCAGGGCCGTCAGTGCCTCGGTGTGCCACTGCTTGGCGGCGGCGAGCGCGGCGGCGTCGGCGGCGGTGTCGGACCGGGCGGACTGCTCCTCGCCCCGGGCGATGGTGAAGAGCCCGAGGACGATCGCGAAGGCGGCGAAGGTCGCGGTGAGGAGGGCCGGCATCGCCTGGCCCTCCTCACCACGTCCAGAACAGCGCCCGCGCATGCCGGCCCGCGTCCGTCGTCGGAGGGGTCAGCCGAAGGAGATGTTGTCGGTGAGCGTGCTGAAGACCTTGTCGATGACGTTCCCCGCGCCGGTGAGGATGTTGGTCTGCAGCGCGACGATGGTGCCGATGATCGCGACGATGACGACCATGATGCCGATGTACTCGGCGGTGGTCTGGCCGCGCTCGTCGTGGTCGCGGTGCGCGAGGGTGTGCAGGGCGGCCATCAGGTGGGCGGCGAAGAAGCTGGACATCGTGGGTCCTTCCGTTCGGGTGGGTGCGGTGCTGGTTCGTGCTGTGGTCCGAACGTAGGAAGCCCGGAGGGCCCGGAGGCAGGGTCCGCGGGCCCACTGCCGGGCCCAGGTCGGGCGCGCTCCTCGGTGGGCCCACGGGCCCAGAGACCCTGGGCCCACCCGCGACGCCGGGACGGACGGTCAGGCCGGGTCGGCGACGTCCTGCGAACCGTCCGTGGTGCCGAGCAGCGTGGCGACCGCTGCGGCCCGGCTGGTCACGCCGAGCTTCGCGAAGACGCTGTTGAGGTGGTTCTTCACGGTCTTCGGCTCGATGTAGAGCGCTTGGGCGATCGCGCGGTTGGACCGCCCCTTGACCAGCTCGCGACAGACCTCGCTCTCGCGGGGACTGAGATGGTGCCGGGCGACCACCAGGTCCCACCGGTCGGTGTCGCCGGTCCCCGGTGCCGCGGCCGGAGGTGGCTCGGTGCCGATCGCGCTGCGGGCGAGCACGGCGGCCGCCGCCGGGCTGAGCCGCATCTGGCCGGTGGCCGCGTCCCGTACGGCGTGCACCAGCTCGGCACTGTCGAAGCCGCCGTGCACCAGGTAGCCGGTCGCGCCCGCGGCGAGGGCGCGCGAGATCACCTCGGGCTCCTCGGAGTGGGTCAGCATCAGCACCCGGCAGACGTCGACGATCTCCGGGAGGACCGAGAGCCCGTCGGCGCCGGGCATCCGCACGTCGAGCAGCACCACGTCGGGGCGCTCGCGTCGCACTGCGGTGACGGCTTCGCGGCCGTCGCCCGCCTCGGCGCACACCTCGATGGTGGGCTCGTCCCCGAGCACGGCGAGCAGCCCCATCCGGACGATGGGGTTGTCGTCGACGACGGCGACGCGGACCGGACGTTGCGTCATCGGTCGGCTCCGATCGGTACGTCGAGCGACACCGTGGTGCCCTCGTCCGGCGCGGACGCGACCCGGAGCCGGGCGCCGATCCGAGCCGCGCGCTCGGCGATGCCGGTGAGCCCGAAGTGTCCCTCCCGCGCGGCGGCGCGCCGGCGGTCCCCGGAGACGCCGGGCCCGTCATCGCTCACGGTGATCTCGATCCACCCGTGGCGGCGCTGCGCGGCCAGCGTGGTCCGGGTGTCGGTCGGCGTGTGCCGTGCGGCGTTCTCGAGCGCTTCGTCGACGATCGCGGTGACCTCGTAGAGCGTCGCGGGGTCGACCCGTCCGACGTCGTCGACCCGGTCGGTCAGGCTCCGCCCGTGGGTCGCCTCCCACCGGGTCGCCGACCCGCGCAGCAGCTCGGCCAGCTCGGCCGTGGCGTCGGCGCGCCGCATCGCCGTCAGCAGCTGCCGCGACTCCCGGGTGGCGGTGCGGGCGGCGTCGGCGAGCTGACCCGCGCGGGTCGCCGCCAGATCCGGCTCGGTGCGCACCACAGCGGGCAGCGCGTCGGCCAGGAGCGCGATGCCGTGGCAGGACTTGGTGACCGAGTCGTGCAGCTCTCGGGCCAGCCGGGCACGTTCCTCGGCCACGGCGGCCGCCTCGCGCTCGCGACGTACGGCGGCCTCCAGCGTGGCGGCGGCGATCACCGCTGACTGGATCGCCGCCCCGCCACAGAGCATGGCCACGACGAGGGTGGGCACGACGACGAGCACCAGGAAGGCGATGCCGGGGCCGGGGTGCTCGGGCAGCACGTGCAGGGCCGGCAGCAGCCACCCCAGGATGTAGCCGGGTGAGAAGAACGCGGCGCCGCGCCAGCCCAGGCAGAGCCCGGTGAAGAGTCCGCCGGTGATGATCAGGAACGACACCGGGCTCACCAGTCCCGCACCGGCGAGCAGAGCCGAGGTGGCGACCAGGTCCACCAGGTGCAGCATCGGGTGGGTCATCACCGCCTCGGCGTAGCGGTCCCAGCGCAGCAGCACGACCAGCATGGCGAGCATCCAGCACAGCAGCCCCACCAGCACCGCGGTCGGGCGGCCGGCGATCCACGCCCAGGTGAGGGCGAGCAGGCCGGCGACCAGCCGGACGTCGAGGACCACCTGCACCAGGCCCGAGAACGCCCGGCTCCTCGACCAGGCCGTGGCGGTGGGCGGGCCGACGGCGGGCATCGCGCTCCGCAGCGGCGACGGGAACGCGAGCGCGGCCATGCTCAGCCCGCCAGCGTCGTGATCGCGATGGCGCCGATCATCATGCCGGCGATCGCCGGCATGATGACCAGGGTCAGCACCAGGCTGATCTTCGGGTTGGCACGGGCGGCGGCGGTGCGGGCCTGCTGCCCGGCATTGCGTCGCATCTCGGTCGCGTACGTCGTGAGGAACTCGCCCACCGGCGCACCGAGCTCCTCGGCCTGGAGGTAGGAGGTGACGAACTCCGACATCGCCTGCGAGGCCGACCGGTCGCGCAGGTCGGTGAACGCCGTACGACGCGAGCTGCCGAGCTCGATCTGGCGCAGCGCGATCAGCATCTCCTCGCCGACGGCCCCGCCCACCATCGTCGCGACCCGCTGCAGGGCGGCGCGGAACCCGAGCCCGGCGCTGATCGTCACCGCGAGCACGTCGAGGAAGTCCGGGAGCTCGCGGTCGATGGCTGCGCCACGCCGGCGGCCGGCGAGCCAGAGCGTGATGCGGGGGAAGTACCAGCCCACGACCGGCAGCGGCAGGCCGAGGAAGATCCCCTGCAGGAGCAGCAGCACCGCGACGACGGTGCCGAGGAACGCCCACGTGGCCTGGCGCGCGATGACCGTCTCGTAGGTCGCCGTCTCGCTCTGTCCGGCGCGCGCCAGCGCGCGCTGCACCGCGAGTCGCGAGCTCGACGACGCCCCGCTGACCGCGCGACCACCGACGACCCGGTCGAGGAACGCGAGCAGCTTGCCGACCAGGCTGGTGCGGTCGCGGCGCTCCTCGAGGTCGAAGGCGATCGCGTCGCCGCCGACACCGGGGTCGCCGAGCAGCCGCCAGCCGCGTAGCGCGACCAGCAGCAACGCCACCCCGAGCAGGGCGAAGACCAGACTCATGGACGAGCGCTCCTCGCGGTCATACGTCGACCGTCCCGAACCGCCGGACCAGGACCAGCCCGAACCCGAAGACCCCGCCGCAGACGACCGTCAGCACCAGGCCGAGCGGGTTCTCCAGCACCGCGCGCAGGCCGCCCTCAGAGAAGCTGTTGACCAGCAGCAGCATGAACGCGCCGAGCCCGGCGACGGCCCACACCGTCGCCTTCGTGCCGGCCAGCAGTGTCGTGACCTCCCGGCGCAGGTCCCGGCGGGTCTCGAGTGCGTCGGTGATGCCGCGGAGTGCGGTGACGACCCGGCCACCGGCTCGCACCTGGATCACCAGCACGTTGATCAGCACCGAGACCTCGCGGGAGGGCATCCGCTCGCCGAGCCGGGCGAGCGCGTCGTCCAGGTCGGACCCGACGACGAGCTCGCGGTTGACCCGCTCCAGCTCGCTCCTGACCGGCTCGTTGGTCTCCTGGGCGGCGACCCCGAGCGCCGCGCGCAGCGCCAGCCCCGCCTGCGTCGCGTTGGCCAGCAGCCGCGCCAGCTCCGGCAGCTGGTCGATGAACTTCGCGTTGCGCCGCTCGACCCGGCTGCGGAGGAACCCGCGCAGCGCGAGGAGGCAGCCGAGGAGACCGATGAGCGCGAGCACCGGGCCGCCGACCTCCCAGGCGATCAGTGCGACGACGGTGGCGCTCGCGAGCACGGCGAGCGCGAAGAGGCCGAGCGGCCAGCCGATCTCCGCGCGGTCGAGCGCGTCGCGGAGCCGTTGGCCGCGCCGGGTGCGCAGCACCCGTCGCTCCGTCCACGCCGAGAGCCGGCCGAGCGCGGTGGCCTGCTCGGTCAGGTCGGTGGCATAGATGACCCGTCGGCGGTCGCTCTCGGCGCCCAGGATCGCCACGCCCACCACGAAGAGCGCGGCGGTCGCCAGGCAGAGCAGCACGATCGAGGTGATCGTCATGACGGCGCTCCGGCGTACGCCGCAGGCACGCGCGCTCCTGCGGTCCGGCAGCGCCGCAGCAGGGTGTCGGGCATGGCCGCTCGGACCACGCGCCCGCTCACCGGGCCGGCGCCGTCCCAGTCGTCGGGCTCGAAGCGCATCATCGAGTGACTGGCGTAGTCCTCACGGTGCTCGGAGGTGAGGGCCGCGATCTCGACGATCCGCCGGGAGCCGTCGGCGAGCCGGGTCAGCTGGACCACCACGTCGACGGCGGTGTTGACCTGGTCGCGCAGCGTGGCGTAGGGCAGCTCCACCTCGCTCATCGTGCACAGCGTCTCCATGCGCAGCAGGGCGTCGAGCACGCCGTTGGCGTGGATGGTCGCGAGCGACCCCTCGTGCCCGGTGTTCATCGCCTGGAGCATGTCGAGCGCCTCGCCGCCACGCGTCTCGCCGACGATGATCCGGTCGGGGCGCATCCGCAGCGAGTTGCGCACCAGATCGCGGATCGTCACCTGCCCCTCACCCTCGACGTTGGCCGGCCGCGCCTCGAGCCGGATCACGTGCAGCTGCTGCAGCGAGAGCTCGGCGGCGTCCTCGATCGTCACGATGCGCTCCCGCTCGGGGATGAAGGACGAGAGCGCGTTGAGCATCGTCGTCTTGCCCGAGCCGGTGCCGCCGGAGATCAGGATGTTGAGCTTCGCGGCGACCAGGGCCCCGAGCAGTGCGGCGGTCTCGTCGTCGAGCGCGCCGAGCCCGATCAGCTGCTCGACCGTGTAGGGCTTCGGGAAGCGGCGGATCGTGACCGTCGGGCCGTCGACCGCCAGCGGTGGCACGATCACGTTGACCCGCTCGCCCGTGGAGAGCCGCGCGTCGACCATCGGGCTGGACTCGTCCACCCGGCGGTTGACGCTGGCCACGATCCGGTCGATCGCCTGGTAGACCTGCTCCTCGGAGCTGAACCGGATCGGCAGCAGCTGGAGCCGCCCGGCCCGCTCCACGAAGATCTGGTCGTGTCCGTTGACCATGATCTCGGTGATCGTCTCGTCGGCGAGCAGCGGCTCGAGGATGCCGAGGCCGAGGGCCTCGTCGACGGTCCGGCGCACCAGCCTGCTGCGCTCGCGGTTGGAGAGCAGCGGGCCCTCGCGGGTCAGCAGCGCTCCGACCACGCGTTCCAGCCGTGCGCGCTTCGCCTCCTCGCTGAGGACCGACAGCTCGCTGAGGTTGACCTCGGCGAGCAGCAGCCGGCGCAGGTGGGCTGCCATGTCGTCGTCGGCACCGTGCGACATGCCGGCAGGGGCGACGCCGTCGTCGCTCGGCTTCACGCGGTCACGCAGGGACATCCGATCTCCTCGAGGTTCAGAACAGACCGTGGCCCGGGTCGCGGGGCATGGTGGCGGTGCGCTGGATCGTCAGGTCGAGACCGGGGATGCCGATGCCGAGGAAGGGCACCGTCGCCTCGGCGGTGGCAGCGACCGCATCGGTGGCCGTCGAGGTGCCGGGCTCGTGCGACGTGCCGTCGCCCGCGTGCACGACCACCCGGAACCGGTCGTTGGCCTGGTCGGCGCCGCGAGCGGTGGCGCTGCCGGAGGAAGCGCCCTTGCTCAGCTCGCGGGCGGTGAGCCGGGCGGCCGACTCCGCCTCCACGCCGGCCTGGCCGACGAGGTAGAGCTGGAACATCGCGCCGACCACGATCGTGACCAGGGGGATCACACCGAGGATCTCCAGGGCGGTGATCGAGCCGCTGTCGTCGCGGTGCCGGGTGCGTGCCATCTCGCCTGCCTCAGTCGGTGTACGTGCCGGTCTGGGTGATCGCGTCGGCCCCGATGGGGAAGATCAGGTCCGGGACGTCGACCGTGGCCGACCAGGTGCCGCCGCCCTCGTCGGTGACGTCGACGACCTCCATGAATCCCGGCACGCGCGACCGGGCGGCCTCCTCCGCCCGCTGCTGCCGGTCGACCACTCCGGCGCGGTTGCCGGTGATCGCGGCGGCGTCGGCGGCGCGGCGGCTGCTCACCGTGGCCATGGCATAGAGCCCGACCTGGATCAGCAGCAACAGCAGGACGGCGGACACGACGATCCCGAAGACCAGCTCGACCGTGGTCTGGCCGGCCTCCTCGCGGGAGCGCCGGCCGCGACGGCGACGGGACTTCATCTCGGCGATCGCACGGTCGGCGTCGTCGTGCGCGCGCTGGGCCGTGGCGCCGATCGGCTGCAGCCGCCGTCCGAGCTGGAGCTCTCGGCCGAGCGCGGTGAGCGCCCGCCGGAAGGGCGAGTCCCCGAGGTCGAGGGCCGCCGCGCCGTTGGCGATCTCCTCCAGGTGCTTCCAGTCCGAGGGCAGGCCGACCTTGCAGGCCTCGGCGCCGGTGACCCGCCGACCGAGGTCCGGCTGCACCTCCGACTTGGTGCTGGTCCGGTTGAAGAGGATCCGTACGTCGCCGGCCTTCGCGACCTCGAGCCGCGAGATCAGGTCGATCGTCTCGCGCGCCGCTCGCAGCGCGGGCACGTCGGGCGTGACCACCATCAGCAGGTCGTCGGCGAGGTCCATCGCGACCGCGTTGGCCTCGGTGACGACACTGCCCGCATCGACGATCACGAGGTCGAACTGCCCGCGGATCGCGCCCAGGACGTGCCGGGCGACGTCACCGGTCACCTCGTCGGCACGCTCCGGCTCGTGGGGCCCGAGCAGCACCTTGAGCCCGGAGTAGTGGGGGAAGAGCGCCTCGTCCACGTGCCGTGCGGTGAGGCTCTCCGCCACGGGCACCAGGTCGAGCACGGTGCGTCGGCCGTTCATGTCCAGCAGGTGGCGCAGACCCCGCTGCTGGAGGTCGAGGTCGACCAGGCAGACCCGGAGGTCCGACGTACCGGTCAGCGCGAGCAGGGCGAGGTGGAGCGCCACCGTGGACGTGCCGACGCCGCCCTTCGCGCCGTTCACGACGACGACGCGGCCCGCGGTCTCGGTGCCGGACTGGGCATACGCCAGACCGCGGACGCGCCGTTGCCACTCGGCGATCGACTCGAGTCGGTCGTGGACGTCCTCGACGGACGGCTGGAGCGGCAGGAAGCCGCGTGCCCCCGCCTCGACGGCCGCCGCCGCGAGCTCCGCGCTGGGCTCGTCGACCATCACCACCACGCCGAGGTCCGGACGGGACGCCGTCACCTCACGGCACAGCGTGAGCGCCGACGCGCCGCCGAGCTCCGCGGTCACCAGCAGGAAGTCGATCTCCTGCGCGGCGTCGTCGATCGCCATCGCGACGTCGTTGCGCATCTCGACGGCACCGGCGACCTCGAACTCACCGCCCTCGGCGAGGGTCGCCACGATGCGGTTGCGTCGCTCCTCCTCCTCGATCGCGACGAGGACCCGTCCGCGCATCACTCATCTCCCGGGATCGTGAAGGTCTCTTCGTAGGACCGTCGGTCAGGGGGCACCATCGAGTCGTCGACCGGGGCGCGCAGTGCGAGCCGGACCTCGATCGCGAACGACTCGGCGAAGGTGAGCGCCTTGATCTCGTTCGTGGTCGCCGAGAAGGTGACCGGCACCGCCTGGGTGGGCTGGATCACGCCGGCGGAGGTCTGCCGGTTGCGCTCCGTCTCCAGGCCCACGTCGAGCACCTGGACCCGCTGGGAGACGATCTTGGTGCGCGGCCCCTCCTGGGTGGTGTCCGCGTCGAAGGTGGCCCAGACGTCCACGGTGGCTCCGGGCGTGATCTTGCCGGCGACCCCCGTCTCAGCGTCGACCATCACGGTGACGGCCCGGTTGCCGGACTCCACCTCGGGTGCGGCGATCACGCTGCTGCTCTGCAGCAGCGTGCCGGACGGGATCGTCGCCGCCGCGACGGCGCCGGTGAGGTCGTCGATCGACCGGATCGCGGTCTCGGGCAGCCACCGCGCCGGGACCTCGACCTCCTCGACCGCGTCGAACGGGATCGGCTGGTACTGCTCGACCTCGGCGATGACCTGCCAGGCGGTCACCTTGTCGCCGACCTGGCTCTCCACGTCGCTGACATAGCTCAGCACGCTGAAGAAGACGGCGATCGACCCGACGATCGCGAGCACGATCATCAGGGCACCCCGTCGCTGGCGAGGATTCACGCGTAGACCTCCTGGGCCGAGCAGAACCGGCAGTAGTCGTGCATCGCGTCCCCGCACTCGGGGCAGCGCTGCCACCGGGCGGTGGCGATCTCGGCGGCGAGCGGCGCGACGGCCATCGGGACGGCGCACTGCTCGAAGTGTCGGCGGGTGCCCCACCAGTCGTGCGTGAGGGACGCCGGTGCGGGCAGGTCGACCGTCGCGGTGACGTCGTCGGGGGGCTGGCCGACCGCGCCGGCCAGCCGGTGGTCGCCGGCCTGCACCAGGGTGACCGGACCGTCGGTGTCGAGCGGTTCGGTGGCGCGGGCACCGACCACCAGGCGCTCGCCGTCGAAGCGGAGCGGTGTCGAGACGCCGGGGACGAACGAGGTCAGCGTCCGGCCGAGGCCGATCTCGGCCCGGTCGAGGTGGGTGAGGGTCCGGGTGGCCGCCCGGACGGGCAGTCGGGTGCCGATCAGCGGCAGGGAGCCGATGACGGCACCCGCGTCGACACGAGCCGCTGAGAGCGCGGCCAGCACGGTCGCCGTGGCGGCCAGGCCGGTCGGCGGCAGCGGCAGTCCGACGGGGAGCAGGGTGGGGCGACCGAGCAGCGAGCGCAGCACCCGCAGCCGATGGGTGCCGGCGGGTGTGCCGTCATGGACGAGCAGGGTCGCCGCGTCGGGCTCGGCCGGGAGCAGGAGGTCGAGGGCCGCGTCGACGAACTCCTCGGCCGTCGGTCGTGGCAGCTCGGCGACGCTCGCATCACTCAGCAGGTCGGGCACCGGCGCTGCCGGAAACCCACAGGCCACGACCTGGAACACGATCAACACCCCCCGGGAATGGTGTGACGACAGCAGACACCGTAGTGCGCAGCGCGGCCCCGAGGAACACCGCAACGGCGAACTGGGTCGAATCGTTGCCGGGGGAGTCGACGCCGGGCACAAGGTCGGATGAACGACGGATGACGTCCTCGAGCCTGCTGCGTGCCGCCCGGTGGGGTGGAGCCGGCCGCCGCCGCAGCGGCTGCGGCGGCGGCCGCGGTCAGGTCATTTCATCGACTTCGTGGCGTCCTTGGTGGCGCGTCGTGCGTCGTCCAGCCCGTGGCTCACCGCCTCCATCCCGGAGTGGGCGGTCGTCTCCGCGAGCTCCCGCGCCGCTGCGGGCAGCTCCTCGGTGAGCTGGGCGGCGATGTGCTCGAGCTCGGGGTTCTTGTCCATCATCCCGTCGGTGAGCTGCTTGACGTCGGTCACGAGGTCCTTGCCGGCGATCAGGCCCGTGGCGACCACGGTGGCCTTCAGGTTCCGGTTGCGGCCGAGCAGGTAGCCGGCCGTCGCTGCGGCGACGATCTTGAGGGTCGTGGTTCCCATGTCGTGTGAGCCTCCTCGGTTGTCGGTCGGGTCAGCGGAGACTCCCTCCTCATCGGAGCAGTAACCGGTTTCGGGGGATCTCATCCCCCGGTCACGCCAGGCGGGGTGTGACGGTGGTCACGCGGGGACGCCGAGCGCGGCGAGCGCCATCGTCCGGAGCAGTGCGCGCAGTGGCTCGTCGGAGAGCTCCTGGCCGGCGCGCGGCGTGGAGTTGATCAGGCCGAACGCCGCGTGGGCGGCGGCGTGGGCGGCCGCCCGGTCGAGCTCGGGTCGGAGCTGCTGCAGCTGGCTCGCCCAGACGTCGACGTACGAGCGCTGGAGGCGTCGTACCTGCTCGCGAGCGTCGTCGGGCAGTGACTCCCAGTCGCGGTCCTGGACCACGATCAGCGGCCGGTGCGCGGTCGCGAACTCCACGTGCCAGTCGACCAACGCGCGCAGGGCGGCCGCCGGGGAGCCGGCGGCGGCGACCCGCTCCCGGCCGACCGCGAGCAGCCGCTCGCTGATGCTGACCAGCATCTCGGCGAGCATCGCCTGCTTGGACGGGAAGTGCTTGTAGAGCGCGGGACCCGAGATGCCGCAGGCGCGACCGAGGTCGGCCACGGAGACCCCGTGGAACCCCCGTGCGGCGAACAGCTCGGCCGCCGTGGCCAGGATCTGCTCGCGCCGGGTGGGCTCCTGTGTGGTGGTCACCCGACCCAGGTTAGTGCTCGTTCACCTGCGATGCGGCGACCTGGGTCGTGGTGAACGCACAGAACTCGTTGCCCTCGGGGTCGGCCAGCACCGTCCATCGCACCTCGTCGTCGGGCTCGCGCAGCACCGTGGCGCCGCGCGACACCAGCGCCGCGATGTCGTCGCAGACCAGGTCGGGATGGATCCGGTTCTTCACCGTCTTGGGTTCGGCGACCTGGGCGAAGACCAGGTTCTCGAACGGTGCGCCCGGGATCTCGTCGACGTAGGTGACACCGGGAGCGTCACGGCCGACCCGGGCGCCCAGCACCTCGGCCCACCAGGCGGCCAGCGGCGCGGGGTCGCTGCAGTCGACGTTGATCTCGTAGAGCCGCTCGTGCGGCAGCACGTCGCGTTCGAAGACGCAGAGCTCACCGCCCTCGGGGTCGCGCAGCACCTGCCAGCGGAAGCTCTCGCCGTCGACCACGGTGGCGCCGAGCTCGAGCACGTCCAGCACGTTCGTGACGTGCAGGTCGAGATGGACCCGCTGCTTGACCGTCCTCGGCTCGGCGACCTTGTTGACCCAGATCGTGTGCTGCGGCGTCGGCCCGAGCAGGTGCGCGTCGCCGTTGTCCTCGAGGACCAGCTCGAGATCGAGCGCGTCGCCCCAGAAGGCGCCCAGGCGCGCCGGGTCGACAGCGTCGATGCACAGGTCCTTGTACGTCGCCAGCGCCATGGCGCCACCCTAGGCTGACCGCATCGCCCGTGGACAGTGAGGTTAATGATCGCTAACCTAGCGTCGTGTCCGCGACTCCCACCACCACCACGCCCGGCCTCCGGGAGCTGACCGACCAGCTGCGCGAGCGGCTCGCCCGGGTCCGCCAGGGAGGCAGCGAGGCGGCCCGCACCAAGCACACCGACCGCGGCAAGCTGCTGCCGCGCGAGCGGGTGGACCGGCTGCTCGACCCGGGCAGCCCGTTCCTCGAGATCGCGCCGCTGGCGGCGTACGGGATGTACGGCAAGGGCGACGGCGACGACTTCGCCGTGCCCGCCGCCGGCGTGATCGCCGGCATCGGCCGGATCCGCGGCCGGGAGTGTGTGGTCGTCGCCAACGACGCCACCGTCAAGGGCGGCACCTACTACCCGATCACGGTCAAGAAGCACCTGCGCGCCCAGACCATCGCGGCGGAGAACCGGCTGCCCTGCCTCTACCTCGTCGACTCCGGCGGAGCGTTCCTGCCGATGCAGGACGAGGTCTTCCCCGACCGCGAGCACTTCGGCCGGATCTTCTTCAACCAGGCGAACCTCTCCGCGCGGGGCATCCCCCAGCTCGCCGCGGTGATGGGCTCGTGCACCGCGGGCGGCGCCTACGTCCCCGCGATGTCCGACGAGACGGTGATCGTCAAGGAGCAGG
>CAZJDU010000006.1:0-71047 GCA_964544855.1 uncultured Nocardioides sp. | reverse complement strand
CGGTGTCGGCCGGGACCTGCACCTCGACCGGCCGCATCACCTGCTGCACCTGGGCGAACCGGTCGACCTCGGTGCAGTCGGTGTCGGTGACCACGCCCACCGGTCGCTCGTCCGCGACAACGACGGCGGCGCGGTGTGCGCGCTTCGGGATCAGTGAGAGTGCCTCGGCGACCGTCTGGTCCGGACGCAGCTGGATCGGTGTGTCCAGGACCAGGTGCCGCTCCTTGACGTAGGCCACCACGTCGGCCACCACCGGTGCCGGGATGTCCTGCGGGATCACCACGAGCCCGCCCCGCCGGGCCACGGTCTCGGCCATCCGCTTGCCGGCGATCGCGGTCATGTTGGCCACGACCAGCGGCAGCGTCGTCCCTGTGCCGTCATGGGTGGCGAGCGAGACGTCGTAGCGGCTGGCCACCGCGGAGCGGCGCGGCACCATGAAGACGTCGTCATAGGTCAGGTCGTGGCCGGGCGTCCGGTCGTCGAGGAAGCGCACACCGCGAATCTACGCCGCGGGCGTGGCTGCCCACCACGGGTGGGCCCACGGGTCAGGATGGCGGGGTGGAGATCGTCGCGCAGGCCCCGGGACGGGTGAACCTCGTCGGTGAGCACACCGACTACAACGACGGCCTCTGCCTGCCGTTCGCGATCCCGTTGCGGACGACCGCCACGCTGCGGCCGCGCGACGACCGGCTGCTGCGCCTCACCAGCGGTCAGCAACCCGGTGCGGTCGAGCTGTCCCTCGACGCTCTCACGCCCGGGAGCGTCGCCGGCTGGGCGACGTACGCCGCCGGTGTGGTCTGGGCGCTGCAGGCGGACGGGTGGCCCCTCCCCGGGATGGACGTCGAGATCGATGGCGGCGTCCCACTGGGGGCCGGGCTGTCCAGCTCGGCCGCACTGGAGGCGTCGGTCGCCACGGCCGGCGCACTCCTGCTGGGCCGGCCGCTCGTTCCCGCTCTTCGGACGCATCTGGCCGGGCTCTGTCGGCGTGCCGAGACGGAGTTCGTCGGCGCGCCGACGGGCGGCATGGACCAGCTGACCGCGATGCTGGCCGAGTCCGGCCACGCGTTGTTGCTCGACTTCTCCGGGGCGGCCCCGGCGACGGTGCCACTGCCCCTGGCGGACGCCGGCCTCACCGTGCTCGTGATCGACACCGGAGAGCAGCACGTGCTCGCCGCGGGCGACAGTGGGTACGCCGGCCGCCGGGCAGAGTGTGAGGCGGCCGCACGTGCCCTCGGCCGGGCGACGCTCCGCGGCATCGCCCTCTCCGACGTCGCACACCTCGCGGACCCGGTGCTCCGCCGGCGTGCGCACCACGTGGTCACCGAGAACGCCCGGGTCGAGCAGACGGTCGATGCCCTGCGCCGCTCGGACTGGTCGACCGTCGGCCGGACGATCACCGCCTCCCACGTGTCGCTTCGGGACGACTTCGAGGTGTCGACGCCGGCACTGGACGCGGCCGTCGCGAGTGCCCTCGAGGCCGGCGCGCTGGGTGCCCGGTTGACCGGCGGCGGCTTCGGTGGCGCGGCGATCGCGCTGGTCCCGGAGGTCCGGCTGCGCCGAGCCCGGCAGGCGGTGGACGGTGCCTTCGCCCGACTCGGCCGCCGCCCGGCGGCCTACCACACCGTGCGGGCCGCGGGGCCGGCCGGCCCGGTGCAGGCGGCTGCCCGATCCTCGTGAGGACCGGGCCGGCCGGCCCGTCGGTGTCGGCTCGGTCCGGATCCACCGATATCCGGCTGCCGCACGAGGGTGGATCCGAGCTCAGGTCACTTCAGCTCGGCGCTCGAAAGACCCAGGACCCGCCGCGCGACGATCAGCAGCTGGATCTGCTGGGTGCCCTCGAAGATGTCGAGGATCTTCGAGTCACGGGACCACTTCTCGAGCAGCTCGCCCTCGGCGTACCCGACCGCCGAGCACAGCTCCACGCAGCTCAGGGTGACGTCCGAGCCGACCCGGCCCGCCTTCGCCTTGGCCATCGAGGCCTCGAGTGAGTTGGGCTGACGGTTGTCGGCCATCCAGGCGGCCTGCAGCATCAGCAGCCGGGCGCCCTCCCAGTCCGACTCGAGCTGCAGGAACCGCGCAGCGGCCGCGTGCTGGAGGTTCGCCGGCCGGTCGTAGTCGACCGCCACGCCCGCCTTCGCCAGCAGATCGCGGGTCAGGTCGAGCGAGGCCCGGGCGCACCCGATGGCCATCGACGCGACCAGCGGCCGGGTGTTGTCGAAGGTCGCCATCGCGCCCGCGAATCCCTGGTCGACGTTGATCTCCGGGGAGCCGAGCAGGTTCTCCTTCGGCACCCGGCAGTCGGTGAAGGTGATCACCGCGGTGTCCGAGGCACGGATCCCGAGCTTGTGCTCGCACCGCTCGACGGTCATGCCAGGGGTGCCCTTCTCGACCACGAACGACTTGATGGCGGCGCGGCCCCGGGACTTGTCGAGGGTCGCCCACACCACGACCGCGTCCGCACGCTCACCCGAGGTGACGAAGATCTTCTCGCCGTTGATGACGTACTCGTCGCCGTCGAGGGTGGCGGTGGTGGAGACGGCCGCAGAGTCGGAGCCGAAGCTCGGCTCGGTGATCGCCATCGCGGCCCACTTGCCGTCGAACCGCGCGCTTTGCTCCTCGTCGGCCACCGAGGCGATCGCCGAGTTGCCGAGCCCCTGGCGCGGGAGCGACAGGGTGAGCCCGACGTCGCCCCAGCACATCTCCGAGATCGAGGTCACCGACGCCATGTTGGAGCCGTTGCGGACTCGGCCGTCCGCCTCGGCCTCCTCACGGCGGACGCCGGTGGCCCCCGCGCCCTCGGAGGCGCCGGAGTCGGCGAGACCGTCGATCATCGCCGCGAGCATGTCGAGCTCCTTGGGATAGTCGTGCTCGGCGAGGTCGTACTTGCGCGAGATCGGCCGCAGCATGTTCATCGCGACCTGGTGGGCCTGGTCGACCAGCGCCCGGTGCTTCTTCGGCACCTCGAGATTGATGGCCATCAGACCAGCACCGTCCCTTCCATGATCCCGATGGCCCGGAGGTCGCGGTACCACCGCTCGACCGGGTGCTCCTTGACGAACCCGTGGCCGCCGAGCAGCTGGACGCCGTCGAGGCCGATCCTCATGCCCTTGTCGGCGCAGGCCCTGCGGGCCAGCGCCACCTCACGGGAGAAGTCCTTGCCGGCCGCCGCACGGGAGGCGGCCCGGTAGGTCAGCAACCGCATCGCCTGCAGCTCGATCGCGATGTCGGCCACCATGAACGCGACCGACTGCCGGTGGGCGACCGGCTCGCCGAAGGCCTCGCGCTCCTTGACGTAGGGCGTGACGTAGTCGAGCACGGCCTGGCCGGTGCCGAGCGCCAGCGCACACCACGCGAGCCGCGAGAGCCGCACGCACTCGGCGTACGTCGTACCGTCCGTGGCGCCGAGCACCGCATCGGCGGGCACGCTGACACCGTCGAGCCTCAGCGAGGTCATCGATGCGGCGCGCACGCCCATGGCCGGGTCGCCCTCGACCGTGAGGCCGTCGGCGCCGGACTCGACGATGAAGAGCGTCGGCTGGCCCTCGAGGTCCGCGCCGACGACGAACAGCTCGGCTTGAGCGCCCCGGGCGACCAGGCTCTTGGTGCCGTCGAGCCGGTAGCCGTCGGCGGTGCGCGTCGCGGTCGTGGCGGGGCGGAGGACGTCGAAGAGCACCGTGGGCTCGGTGAGCGCGAGCGCCGCGGCGGGCACCTCGTCCCCGGTGAAGGCCGGCAGGTAGGTCTGCTGCTGCGCCTCCGTGCCCCACAGCCCGATCGCGGTGGCGACCGAGCCGGGCGCGAGGCTTGCCACGGCGAGACCCATGTCCCCCTGTGCGAGTGCCTCGGCGACCAGTGTGCCCGCCATGGCGGAGCGCTCCTCGGAGACGCCGCCGAGCTCCTCGGGCAGCCCGAGGATGGGCAGCCCGATGTCGAGGGTGGACTTCAGCAGCGCGTCGGGCGCCTCGCAGGCCTCGTCGGACTCCGCGGCCGCGGGCCGCACGACCTCGTTCGCGAAGTCGGAGACGACGTCGACGAGCATCTGCTCGTCCTCGGTGGGCGTGAGGTCGAAGACACCGCTCGCGGGTGCGTTGACCGGGCGGGCGCCCTGCTTCCGCTGGTTGCCGACCTTCTTGAAGGTGCGACCGGCCTGCGTCATCGTCCGGAAACCCCTGCGGGTCACGGTGAAGACCGCCTGCTCGGTCTGCTTGCGGAGCCCGATCCTGTCGAGCACGTCGTGCTGCGCGAGTCGGCTCAGACCGGCCACGAGGACGCCCAGCGGATCGCGGCTCTGGTCGTCCGGAACGCCGTGTCTGCCGCCCGGCCGGAGGCTGCTCATGAGAGACATGACTCAAATGTAACTGTGAGTTACACCGGGCGCTACACCCTGTCCGCGTGCCCCGTGTCACAGGTTGCTCCATCGGCTGGCCTATGCTCCGTCGCCATGTCCGACGCCAGGTCCGCCGACGACGTCCACGCGCCCCACGGCCCGCTCCCCTCGGGGGGCACCGTCCGCCCCATGACCCGCTGGGGCGAGCCCGTCATGCACCGGGCACAGCAGCCCGTCACGACCTTCGACGACGACCTGCGGACCCTCGCCGCCGACATGGTCGCCACGATGTACGCCGCCGACGGCGTCGGCCTGGCCGCCTGCCAGATCGGCGTCGACCTCGCGCTGTTCGTCTTCGACTGTCCCGACGAGTCCGGCGAGCACACCGTCGGCGTCGTCTGCAACCCGACGGTCAGCCTCCCCGAGGCCGGTCAGCGAAGCCTCGACGACGGCGAGGAGGGCTGTCTGTCCTACCCCGGTGCCTTCGCCCCGTGCGCGCGTCCCGACTGGGCCGCGGTGGACGGCGCCGGCCTCGACGGCGCCCCCGTGCACTTCGAGGGTGACGGCCTGCTCGCCCGATGCCTGCAGCACGAGACCGACCACACGGTGGGCACCGTCTTCGGCGACCGCCTCCCGACCAAGGTGCGCAAGAAGCTGCAGAAGGCGCACGACAAGGCCGTCGACGAGTTCCCTGTGGACTGGCCGACCTAGTGGCGCGCGTACGAAGGTCCAAGCACTTCCTACGCGCGACACCGGACGACCCAAGCCGTCCAAGGCATGCCTCGAGCCTGGCACGGCTCACTCGTCAGCCGGTCTCGATCTGCTGCAGGTACTGGTGTACCTGCTGGATCGCGACCGATCCCTCCCCGGCCGCCGATGCGACGCGCTTCACGGAGGTCGATCGCACGTCGCCGACGGCGAAGACCCCGGGCATCGATGACTCGAAGAGAGATGGCGCTCGCGCCAACGGCCAGCCGGCGGCTGCGGAGCCGGTGACCACGAACCCGAACCGGTCGCGGGCGATCCGGTCCGGCAGCCAGTCGGTGTGCGGCTGCGCGCCGATCAGGATGAAGACGGCATCCGCCGGCACCGTCTCGGTGACGCCACGCGCGGAGTCCTCGAGGGTCAGGCTCTCCAGGGTCCGATCGCCGGACCCGTCAACGATCTCGGTCCGGAAGCGGACCTCGATGTTCAGGCGCCCGTCGATCTCGTCGATCAGATAGCGCGACATGGTCTCGGCGAGCGTCGACCGGCGGACCAGGAGCGTGACCTTCCGGGCGTGCCCCGCCAGGTGGACGGCGGCCTGGCCGGCCGAGTTGCCCGCTCCCACGACGAAGACGGAGCGCCCCGTGAACCGCTCCGCCTCCGAGGCCGATGCCCCGTAGAAGACACCCTGGCCGGAGAGCACCTCGAGCGCGGGGATGGCGAGCCGCCGGTAGCTCACCCCCATCGCCAACATCACCGCACCGGTGCTGATCTCCGCACAGCTCGATGTCGCGAGATAGAGGCGGTCGCTGTCCCTGCGCAGGCGCTGTGCCTGGCACATGTGGACGAAGGTCGCCCCGAAGACCCACGCCTGCTGCTGCGCCCTCGTGGCCAGATCGGCGCCGGTGATGCCGCGCGGGAAGCCCAGGTAGTTGCGGATCAGCGAGCTCGACCCCGCCTGCCCGCCGATCGTCTCGCGCTCGATCACCAGGGTGCGCAGCCCTTCCGACGCGGCGTACACGGCGGCCGCGAGGCCCGAGGGGCCCGCCCCGACGACGGTCACGTCGTACTCCCGCGACCCCTGGAGGCGGGTCCGCGCCCCGTACGCCTCGGCTATCTCGGCATTCGTGGGGTCGACGAGCAGCCGGCCGTTGCGCTGGACGACGACCGGCCGGTCCGCTCCGGACTCCCCGAGCTCCTCCAACGTCCGCACGCCGTCGGGGGACTCCGCGTCGTGGAAGACGAACGGCACGCGGTTGCGGCTGAGCAGGTTCCGCAGTTCGGCCGCCCGCGGGTCGCCCACCCCAGCCACGATCGTGAGCTCCCGGGAGAGCGACGCGTCCGAGCCCGCCCACTCGTGCAGGTGCTCGGTGACGGCCCGGTGGAACAGCTCGTCGGCCGGACGCCAGGGCCGGAGGACGTAGTAGTCGATCTGTCCGAGACCGATCCCACGGCGCAGCGGCTGAGCGGTGGCGTCCACGGCCCACTCCCCCCACGAGATCAGCAGCAACCGTCGCGAGTGCGGGAAGAGCTCGCTGACCGCGCCGAGCAGGTCGCAGCCGGTGCCGTCGGGCAACCATTGGTCGGAGAGCACCAGCGCCACCCGCGCACCGCTGTCGTGCAGCTCGTGCAGCAGCCGGTCCGCCGTCGCAGCGGCGCGGGCCGTGCGCACGTCGTACGTCCGGCCGTAGCGGTCCTCCAGCTCGCTGCGCAGCAGCGCGATGGCATCCGGGTCATCGTCGACCGCCAGGATCACCGGGCGAGGGCCGCCGGCCCCGCCTTCGCTCACTGCCTGCGTGGTGGCCACACCCCATTGTGCCGCCGGATGGACCCGCCGTGGCCCCAAAGATCGGGGACGACCGAGGACGTCGTTTCGTGCGACACTGGCCGATGTGACCGAGATCACGGTCGCCGCCCGCGCGCGCGACGCGGCGTCGCGCTACGCGTGGGGCGACGCGTTCGACCTGCTCGCCGCCGAGGACGCTGACGCACCGCTCGGGCCGGATGAGCTCGATCTGATGGCCGAGTGCGCCTGGTGGCTCGGCAAGATGCGGCACTGCATCGCTCTGCGCGAGCGTGCCTACACCACCTACCGCAAGCAGGCGATCCTCCGTCGAGCGGCACGGGTGGCGATCGACCTGGCCGACCACCGCTCGGACCTCGGCGAGCTCGGTGACGCGGCCGCCTGGCTGCAGAACGCCGGCCGGATCCTCGATCACGAGGCCGAGGGGGCCGAGCACGGATGGCTCAGTCTCGCGCGGTCCGTCGTCGCCCGGGACGAGGGCGATCCCGAGGCAGCGGTGCAGTACGCCGAGAAGGCAGCGCGCCTCGGCGAGCGTCATGGCGACCCGGACCTCCTGGCGCTCGGACTCGCGATCCAGGGTGTCGGGCTCGTCTTCACCGAAGAGACCTCCGACCGTGGCCTGCAGCTGGTCGAGGAGGCCACCGAGGGTGCCGTGGCGGGGCGGCTCGGTGCTCGTGCGACCGGACGGATCTACTGCCTGATGATCACCGTGAACGCCCAGGTGGCCGACTGGGAGCGCGCCGGCCATTGGGCCGAGGCGGCCAGGCGCTGGTGCGACCGCCAGGCCATCAACGGGTTCCCCGGGGTGTGCCGCGTCCACCGCGCGGAGATCCTGCGACTGCGCGGGGCGCTCAGTGATGCCGAGGTCGAAGCAGAGGTCGCCACGACCGAGCTCGGCTCGTTCAACCTGATGTTCGCGGCACTCGCTTTTCGGGAGCTGGGTGAGGTCCGCCTGAAGATGGGGGACCTGGACGCGGCGGAGCACGCCTTCCGGCAGGCGGCCGAGATGGGGGTCACGCCCCAGCCCGGCGAGGCACAGCTGCTGGTCGCGCGGGGGCGACCCGGGGCGGCCGCAACCGCCCTGCGGCGGATCCTGGCCGGGCAGGGCATGCCGGCCCTGGAGCGGGCCAAGCTGCTGCCGACCCAGCTCGACGTCGCGCTGGCCGAAGGTGACGTGGCCACTGCCCGGGCGGCCGCGGACGAGCTCGCAGCGATCGCGCAGCAGCACCGAACCCCCGCGTTGCGCGCGACGGCCGACGCGGGCGCGGCCGCCGTGCTCGCCGCCCGCGGTGCGCTGTCCGACGCCGAGCGCGCAGCCCGACGGGCGCGCGTGGACTTCGAGCGGATCGACCTCTCCTACGAGGCGGCTCGGGTGTCCCAGGTGCTCGGAACCGTCCACCTGGCCCGTGGTGAGCCGGAACTCGCCCGCGCGGAGCACCATGCAGCGCTGCAGACCTTCGAGCGGATCGGCGCGGTGATCGATGCCGAACGCACCCGTGCGGTGCTGGCCGAGCTGGGCCAGCCGCCCGTGCCACCGGGCCTCGGGGCCGCCGGATGAGTTGCCCGATCTGAGGGATGCCCCCGCGGGACGCGGCGTCGTACCGTCAGCCTGAAGGAGGTGCTGCCACCCGTTTCGCGGTGTGCGGCGAGTCGGCGTCGGCAGCCCGACACCCGAGCCTCCGAGGAGGGTACCATGAAGTACGTCATCTCGTGGATCTCGAAGCCGAACGTGGGCGAGGCCGAGGCGGCACGCTCGCTCGAGGTCTTCAGCAAGTGGACGCCGTCGGACGCCGTCACGTTCGAGCAGTTCCTCGGGAGGGTCGATGCCCGCGGTGGATACTGCGTCGTCAGCACGGACGACATCAACGCGGTCGTCAGGGACATGGCGATCTTCGGCACCTGGTTCGACATGGAGGTCACCCCGGTCGTGGAGATCGCAGACCTCGCGTCCATCTCGGGGGAGGCGATCGCGTTCGTCAGCTCGGTCGCCTGACGGCCGGTCAGCGGCGCGAGGTGACGTAGCAGGCGACGGCTGTCGCCGCGGCGACGTTCAGCGAGTCGATGCCGGCGGCCATCGGGATCACGGCGCGACGGTCGGCGGCCTGCTCCCACACCGGAGACAGGCCGTGTCCCTCGGATCCCAGCACCAGCGCGACCCGGTCGACGCCGGCGACCGCCTGCTCGATGGGGACGGCGTCGGCGGCGAGCGTCAACGCAACCGTGGTGAACCCAGCCGCGGACAGCGTCGGCAGGGCGCCGCGCCAGTCGGGCAGCCGGGTCCACGGCACGCTGAAGACCGCACCCATCGCGACCTTGACCGAACGGCGATAGAGCGGGTCGGCGCACCGCGGCGCCAGCAGCACGGCGTCGAACCCCAGGGCCGCACCGGAGCGGAAGATCGCTCCCACGTTGGTGTGGTCGACGATGTCCTCCAGCACGAGCACGGACCGGGCTCCGGCCAGCACCTCCCCCACCGAGGGGAGCGGCGGCCGCGCCAGCGAGGCGAGCGCGCCACGGTGCACGTGGAACCCGGTCACCCGCTCGGCAAGATCCTCCGACAGCACGTAGCAGGGCGCGTCGGATCGGTCGAGCACGTCGGCCAGCCCGTCGAGCCATCGCGGCGCCATCAGGAACGAGCGTGCGTCGTACCCCGCCTCGACGGCTCGCCGGACCACCTTCTCCCCCTCGGCGAGGAAGAGCCCGTGCTCGGCCTCGAGGTGCTTGCGCAGCTGGACGTCGCGCAGGTCCCGGTAGTCGGCCAGCCGCGGGTCGTCGGCCGCGGAGACCTCGACCAGCTCAGCCATCGACCTCGGGGTGCGCCACCCGGACCACCTCGCCGATCACGATGATCGCCGGCGGCTTCACCTGCTCGGCCTCCAGCCGCTCGGCCAGCGTGCCCAGCGTCGCCAGCACGGTGCGCTCGGTCGGCATGCTTCCGTCACAGACGACGGCCACCGGCGTACCAGCGTCCCGGCCGCCCGCCACCAGGGCCTTCGCGATGGCGGGCGCGTTGTGCACCGCCATCATCAGCACGATGGTGCCGCGCAGGCCTGCCAGCGCGTCCCACGCCACGAGGGAGTCCGGGTGCCCGGGTGGCAGGTGCCCCGACACGACGGTGAACTCGTGCGTGACGCCCCGGTGCGTCACCGGGATGCCGGCGATCGCCGGCACCGCTACCGGGCTGGTCAGTCCCGGGATCACCGTGACCGGCACGCCGGCCTCGCGGCAGGCCAGGACCTCCTCGTAGCCGCGCCCGAACACGAAGTTGTCCCCGCCCTTGAAGCGGACCACCCGCTTGCCCTCGAGCGCGCGCTCGACGATCACGCGGTTGATCTCGTCCTGTTGCGCCGAGCGGCCCCGCGGGAGCTTCGCCACGTCGACCAGCTCGACGTCGCCGGGGAGGTCGCCGAGCAGCTCGCGGGGCGCCAGCCGGTCCGCGACGACGACCTCGGCCTCCATCAGTGCCTTGAAGCCGGCGATCGACATCAGCTCGGGCTGTCCGGGACCGCCGCCGACCAGCGTCACGCCGGCCGGACGCGGATCGTCGGTGACGCCGCCGATCCGCCCCTCGCGCATCGCCTCGACGATCTCGTCGCGCGCTGCCGCGGAACGCCGCGGCTCGCGGTTGCCGATGACGGCGACGGTGAGACCGTCGTGCCGTCCCACAGCAGGCGTCCAGGCGGTCCCCCGGGTGGCGTCGTCGGAGCGCACGCAGAAGATCCGCTGCGCCTCGCATGCCGCGCTGATCCGGTCGTTGACCTCCTCGTCGTCGGTGACGGCCACGACGTACCACGCGCCGTCGAGGTCACCGTCCGCGAAGCCGCGCCGGTGCCAGGTGACCTCGCCGGACCCGACGAGGCCCTCGATCGCGGGGGTCACCTCGGGCGAGACCACGTGCACGTCGGCGCCGACGGCGATGAGCTGGGGCACCCGGCGCTGGGCGACGTGCCCGCCGCCGACGACGAGCACCCGTCGTCCGGCGAGCCGCAGTCCGGAGGGGTAAGGAGGATAGTCGTCCACGCGGTCATTGTGTCGCGATCGGCCCGGGCCCCCCGATCGAGGGGCCACGGATCGGACCGGGCGGACCCCTCATGCTCGGTCAGCCGCGCCTGCGAGCTCGCCCAGCCGGGCCAGGCCGGGCTCGACCGATGCGCCGAGCCGGTCGAGAGCGGCGGCCACCGGTGGCCGCCGGGCCGCCTCGGGCGGGACCGCGGCAGGGTTGAGGGCCACTCGATCAGCCCACGCCGTGATGTCGCGCTCCCGTGCGAACGCCTGGGCGGCCCGCGTGCCCAGGACCTGCATCCGAGCCCAGCCGGCCAGCGTGTCCGACAGTGGTGACGGAGGACACAACCGGTTCTTCTCCTCGTCGTCGTCCCGCGTGGCCTCGACGTAGCCCGCGAGCGCTGCCCCGAAGCAGGGGAACCCGGTCCGGATCGGTTGCACCGTGATCGCCTCGCGGTCCCAGATCGGGACCAGTGGTGGATACTGCAGCCCGGACGCGGCGCAGTGGACGACGACCGCGTCGCGGGGGCGTCGGACCTCACCCTCGTCCAGCACCAGCCTGCCCGGCTCGACGTAACGGAGTCGGCCGCGCCGTACGACGTCCTCGATCGTGCGGAGCCGATCGAGCTCCCAGCGAGCGAGCGTCGGTGTCTTGGCCATGGTCGGCAGCACCGACTCGTCCACGCGGAGCATGATCCCCGCGGACTCGAGCCGCAGGAAGAGGTCGTCGAGCGAGGTCGCCGCGGCTGCGGCCTCCATGGTCTCGGCCGCCATCCCGACGAAGACCGCAGGGTCGGGCTGCACGACCGCCCGGTTGAGCATCCACGGCTCGCGCGGGCGCACCCAGCAGATCCGGTCCGGGTCGGTCCCGTTCTCCAGCAACCAGACGCAGGCGTCGGTGGCGGTCTTGCCGGACCCCACGATGACGAAGCCACCCGGCGGCTCCGCCACGCTCGGGAGCTGGTTCACGGGCACCACCCGCGCGCCGGCGGCGACGCCGAACGGCGGCGGGGTCGTGGCGGGCACCTCGGGGGCGAGGTAGCGCGCGTCCACGACCCGGCACGACGCGTCGACACGGTGCTCGGTGCCGGACGCCAGTGAGACGAGTCGCCCGTCGCCGCGGTGGTCGGTCCGACCGTGGAACGCGACCCTGCCGGTGTCGAGGAGGCGTGCGAGCACCCGCTCGTAGTACGCCCGGACCTCGGTGCCGGTGGCCCGCTCGTGCAGCCCCGCCTCCGGCCCGTGCTGCTGCACCTGTCCAGCTCCGAGGACCGTCGACGCGACGCCGTAGAAGCGGGAGGCCTGGTGCAGCCGGACGAACGGGTAGGCGTCGAGCCAGTGACCGCCGGGCGAGGGGCGACGGTCGACCAGGATCACACGGACGTCGGCGTGATCGACCAGGGCGTCGGTGAAGGCCATCCCGGCCGCGCCGGCGCCCACCACGAGATAGTCGGCGTGCAGCGCGGCACTCATGGAGGAAATTGAACCACCGCCGTGGCCCGGTGTCTCGGATCGGGCTACCTTCGCATGCGTAGGTTCGTCAGCAGTCACTCGATGGAGGTAGCCGATGTCCCTGGACCGCCCGGTCTCGCCCGATCCGTACGACCTGTTGCCCACCGTGCCGTCGTTCACCGTGACGAGCACCGACGTCACGGACGGTCAGCCGCTGAAGGACGACCAGGTGGCCGCCCTCGGCAACACCTCACCACAACTGTCCTGGGAGGGTGCCCCGCCGGAGACCGCGTCGTACGTCGTCACCTGCTTCGACCCGGACGCGCCGACGCCGTCCGGCTTCTGGCACTGGGTGCTGGTCGACCTGCCCGCCGACGTGACCAGCCTCGACACCGGCGCCGGAGCCGAGGGCGCCCCGCTGCCCGGCAACGCCTTCATGTGCCGCAACGACGGCGGCCCGAAGGCGTTCATGGGGGCCGCTCCCCCGCCCGGCGACCAGGTGCACCGCTACTACTTCGTCGTGCACGCGGTGAAGGAGCCGTCCCTCGGCGTCGACTCGGACGCCTCCCCCGCGGTCGTCTCGTTCAACCTGGCCTTCAAGACAGCGGCTCGCGCGATCATCCACGGGACGTATCAGCACTGAGGCCTTGTGTCGTGGGTCACATCGGAGTTGTGTTGACCCATGGTGGACAAAGGCGGCAGGAGGGCGACCGACCACGACCTGGCGGCGCTCGGGCCCGACCGGATCCGCAACGTGGTTCTGGTCGGGCCCACTCATTCCGGCAAGACCTCGCTCGTCGAGGCCGTCCTGGCCCACTCGGGGGCCATCTCCCGCGCGGGCACCGTCGAGGACGGCACGACCGTCTGCGACCACGAGGACGGCGAGCACGACCGCGGCCGCTCGGTGTCGCTCTCGGTCGCGCCCCTCGTGCGCGACGGCATCAAGGTCAACCTGATCGACACACCGGGCTACGCCGACTTCGTCGGCGAGGTGCGCGCCGGGCTCCGTGCGGCGGACTGTGCGCTCTTCGTGATCGCGGCCAACGAGGGCGTCGACGACGCCACCACCCAGCTGTGGCACGAGTGCAGCGGCGTCGGGATGCCACGCGCGATCGTGATCACCAAGCTCGACCACGCCCGCGCTGACGCCGACCGGGTGCTGGCCGCTGCGCAGCAGGCGTTCGGCGAGAAGGTGCTGCCCGTCTACGTCACCGGCGGCGACGGTCTGATCGGCCTGATCAGCGGCGGCGTCGACGACCCGCGCCGCGGTCAGCTGATCGAGGCGGTGATCGAGGAGTCGGAGGACGAGACCCTCATGGACCGTTATCTCGGGGGTGAGACGATCGAGGAGAAGGTGCTCGTCGACGACCTCGAGACCGCGATCGCGCGGGCGAGCTTCTTCCCGGTGATCCCGACCTGTGCCGCGACCGGCGTCGGGCTCGACGAGCTCCTCGACCTGTGCGTCCGCGCGTTCCCGTCCCCGCCGGAGCACGTCCCCCCGGAGGCCTACACCCCGGCCGGCAAGCAGGCCGGAGCCGTCGCGTGCGACCCGGGCGGGCCGCTCGTCGCCGAGGTGGTCAAGACGGCGAGCGACCCCTATGTCGGCCGGGTGAGCCTGGTCCGGGTGTTCTCCGGCGCCCTCGACCCCGACATGACGGTGCACGTGTCCGGGCACTTCTCCGACTTCGGCACCGCCGGGCACACCGACCACGACGAGGAGGAGCGGATCGGCGCGCTCGCCTACCCGTTCGGCGGGCAGCAGGTGCTCGCGCCCCGGGTCCCCGCCGGCGACATCGCCCTCGTCGGTCGGCTGTCCCGCGCGGAGACCGGAGACACCCTCTCCTCGTGCGAGGCGCCCCGAGTGCTGCGCCCGTGGACGATGCCCGACCCGCTGCTCCCGGTCGCCATCGAGGCAGCGACCCGCTCCGACGAGGACAAGCTCTCCGCCGCTCTCGGACGGCTGGCGGCCGAGGATCCCAGCCTCCGCCTGGACCACGACAGCGAGACGGGCCAGCTCGTGATCTGGACCATGGGCGAGGCGCATGCGGAGGTCGCGCTCGACCGGCTGCAGCACCGCTATGGCGTCGCGGTCGAGCAGGTCGATCTCGTCGTACCGCTGCGGGAGTGCTTCAGCAGGTCGGCGGCGGGGCACGGACGGCACGTCAAGCAGTCCGGTGGTCATGGGCAGTACGCGATCTGCGACCTCCGGGTCGAGCCGCTGCCGGAGGGCACCGGGTTCGAGTTCGCGACCGAGGTCGTGGGCGGCGCGGTGCCCAAGCAGTTCGTCCCCAGCGTCGAGAAGGGGGTGCGCGCCCAGATGGAGCGCGGGGTCCGCGCCGGCTTCCCCGTCGTCGACGTCCGCATCACCCTGGTCGACGGCAAGGCGCACAGCGTCGACTCCTCCGACATGGCCTTCCAGGCCGCCGGGAGCCTCGCCCTGCGCGATGCCGCCGAGAAGGTGCCGATCGCCCTGCTCGAGCCGTACGACGAGGTCGCCGTCGTGGTGCCCGACGCCGCGGTCGGCACCGTGATGAGCGACCTGTCGTCCCGGCGGGGGCAGCTGCTCGGCACCGACCAGGCCGAGGACGGGCGCACCGTCGTCCGCGCCCACGTCCCTCAGCGCGAGCTGGTCCGCTACGCCATCGACCTGCGTGCGTCGACCCACGGTGCGGGCACCTTCACCCGCGCGTTCGCCCACTACGAGCCGATGCCGGACGACCTCGCCGACGACGTCACGCCGCGCGGGTGACGGGTCTCAGCGATCGCAGGATCTCGATCAGAGTCCCATGCTCTTGGCGATGATCATCTTCATGACCTCCGACGTGCCGCCGTAGATCCGGTTGACCCGGTTGTCGGCATACAGCCGGGCGATCGGGTATTCGTTCATGTAGCCGTACCCGCCGTGCAGCTGCAGGCAGCGATCGATCACCCGGTCGGCCACCTCGGTGCAGAAGAGCTTGGCCGACGCCGCCTCGGCCGCACTGAGCTCGCCTGCGTCGAGGGCCTCCAGGGCGCGGTCGGCGACGGCCTGGGCGGCATCCACCTCGGCCTGGCAGGCGGCCAGCTCGAACTTCGTGTTCTGGAACGACGCGACGGGCCGGCCGAAGACCTCACGCTCCTCGGTGTAGGCCTGGGCGAACCGCACCGCGGCCGCCGCCTGGGCGTAGGCGCCGTAGGCGATGCTCAGCCGCTCCTGCGGCAGGTTCTGCCCGAGGTAGGAGAAGCCCTCGCCCTCCTCGCCGAGCAGGTTCTCGGCCGGCACGACCACGTCGGTGAAGGAGAGCTCGGCGGTGTCGGAGGTGCGCAGGCCGAGCTTGTCGAGCTTGCGGCCGACCTCGTAGCCCTCGGAGGACGTGTCGACGACCAGCAGGGAGATCCCGTGGCGACGGTTGTTCTCGTCGAGCGGCGAGGTGCGGGCGCAGACGATGACCCGGTCGGCCTGCACTCCCCCGGTGATGAAGGTCTTGGCGCCGTTGAGGATGTAGTGGCTGCCGTCCTCGGACCTCTTGGCGGTGGTGCGCATGCCGGCCAGGTCCGAGCCGGTCCCGGGCTCGGTCATCGCGATCGCGAACATGGTCTCCCCCGAGACGAAGCCCGGCATCCACCGCGTCAGCTGCTCCTCGGTACCGAGCTTGAGCAGGTAGGGCAGGCACAGCGCGACGTGCACCCCGGAGCCTCCGAAGCTGACGCCGGCCCGGGCCGTCTCCTCGGACTGGATCGCGGCGAACTTGAACGACTCGATGCCGGCGCCGCCGTACTCCTCGGGCACCTCGATGCCCCAGAGGCCGAGGTCGGCGAGCTTGTAGTACAGGTCGCGCGGCACGATGCCCGCCTCGAACCAGTCCTGGTAGTACGGCGAGACCTCGGTCTCGATGAAGCTGCGCAGGGTCTTGCGGAACGCTTCGTGGTCCTCGTCGAACACGGTACGGCGCACGGGACTGGTCCTTCCTCACAGGTACACGGCGGTGGCGCCATGATCCCACGCCGACACGCGGATGCCCTTCGTGCTCAACGCACAAATCTGCCGCACGCTTCTCAGCGCACGCCGTCTCCCCCCGCCTGCCGCAACAGCTCCTCGAAGGGCGTCGGGTCGGCGAGCTCGTCCCGGACCGACCGTCGCCCGGGAGCGGGCCGCTCCGGCGCCGCTCCACTCGCGACGAGCGCGGCCAGCTCCGCCGCGGCACGGTCGACCCGCTTCTGCACCGACCCGTCGGCCCCAGCGGTCGAGTCCGCCGACTCGCCGAAGTCCTCGCTGGCCGCGAAGACCCCGGTCGGCACGACGACCGCGTGGAGGTAGGAGAACAACGGGCGCAGCGCGTGGTCGAGCACCAGGCTGTGGCGGGCCGTACCGGCCGTCGCGGCGACCAGCACCGGCGTGCCGTCAAGGGTCCCGGGCTCCAGGACGTCGAAGAACGTCTTGAACAGCCCGGAGTACGACGCCGAGAACACCGGCGTCACCGCGATCACGGCATCCGCCGCAGCGACCCGGTCCAGCGCCTCCGTCAGCTCGGCGTTGGGGAACCCGGTCAGCAGGTGGTCGGCGAGCGGGTGGGCGAGCGGCCGGAGCTCGACGGTCGAGACCTCGACCTGGGCCCCACGGGCGGCGACGGCCCGCTCGACGGCCTCGGCGAGCAGGTCGGCCAGCAGTCGGGTCGACGAGGGCGTGCTCAGCCCGGCGGAGACGACGACGACGCGGACACTCACAGGACGTCCTCCAGCAGTCGGGTCGACGAGGGCGTGCTCAGCCCGGCGGAGACGACGACGACGCGGACACTCACAGGACGTCCTCCAGCAGTTCGCGATCGGTGGTGCCGGTCGCGGCGTCCGCGTCGGCGTACACGGTCGCGTCGGTGGGCCCGCCGCCGCGCTCGACCAACGAGGCGTGCGTGGGTGCGTCCGGCACGTGCTCGGGGCGGCCCTCGGCGAAGCCCTTGCGCATCTCGGGCAGGATCTCGCCGAGCAGGTCCAGCTGCTCCAGCACGGTCTTCAGCGGGAGCCCGGCGTGGTCGAGGAGGAACATCTGCCGCTGGTAGTCGCCGGCGTACTCCCGGAAGGACAGCGTCCGCTCGAGCACCTGCTGCGGCGACCCGACGGTGAGCGGGGTGGCCTCGGTGAAGTCCTCCAGCGACGGGCCGTGGCCGTAGACCGGTGCCACATCGAAGTAGGGCCGGAACTCGTTCCAGGCGTCCTGGCTGTTCGGGCGCATGAAGAACTGCCCGCCGAGCCCGACGATCGCCTGGTCGGCGCTGCCATGGCCGTAGTGCTCGAACCGCCGACGGTAGAGGTCCACCATCTGCGCCGTGTGGCCCGCCGGCCAGAAGATGTGGTTGTGGAAGAAGCCGTCCCCGTAGTAGGCCGCCTGCTCGGCGATCTCGGGGCTGCGGATCGACCCGTGCCACACGAACGGCGGCGCGCCGTCCAGCGGCCGCGGCGTCGAGGTGAAGCCCTTCAGCGGAGTGCGGAACCGGCCCTCCCAGTCCACGACGTCCTCGCGCCACAGCCGGTGCAGCAGCGCGTAGTTCTCGATCGCCAGGTTGATGCCCTGGCGGATGTCCTTGCCGAACCACGGGTAGACCGGGCCGGTGTTGCCGCGGCCCATCATCAGGTCGACGCGGCCGTCGGTGAGGTGCTGCAGCTTCGCGTAGTTCTCCGCGATGAGCACCGGGTCGGTGGTCGTGATCAGCGTGGTGGCGGTGGAGAGGATGATCCGCTCGGTCTGCGCACCGATGTAGGCCAGGGTGGTCGTCGGCGCCGACGCGATGAACGGCGGGTTGTGGTGCTCCCCCGTCGCGAAGACGTCGAGCCCGATGTCCTCGGCCTTCGTGGCGATCGCCACGGTCGCCTTGATCCGCTCGTGCTCGGTGGGCGTACGACCCGTCGTGGGGTCCTGCGTCACGTCCCCGACGGTGAAGATCCCGATCTGGATGCCCATGGTGCTGCCTTTCCTCGCGTGGTGACCACTGTAGTTGACGTGTCAACTATTCTCAACCGCGCGCCGGGCCGGGGTATTCCGTGCAGCTCGGGACACCGCCCGCCACCCATGAGAACGACACCGCGGCCCGACCGGTCGGTCGGGCCGCGGTGTCGCACGATGTCCTCCCCCTCAGTAGACGGGCGGCTCCCCCTCCACTGCGGGACCGCTCTCCACCTCGGTGTGCGCGATCATCGCCGCGTACGCATGGTTCTCGTGGCGCACCATGCGCACCAGGAAGAAGACGAGGAACGCCAGCCCGAGGATCACGAAGGCCACCGTCAGGAATGTCTCCGGGCCGAAGGTGAACACCCAGGTCGTCGACTCGTCGTACTCACCGAAGGTCTTCATACCGTCACCTCCTCCTCGTCCTCAGCCGGCGTGGCACCGTTGGTGCCGTTGGCCTTGATGGTGGTGATCGGAATGCCCTCGGGGTACGGCGTGGCCGGCACCTCGCTGAGGTCCAGCCCGGCCATCTCGACCTCCTCCGGGATCCGTAGCATCTTCATCTTCTTCAGGCCCAGGGAGATCAGGTAGCCCGGGACGAAGCCCAGCGCCGCCATCACGACGGTGCCGCCGATCTGGCCCAGTGGGTTGATGTCCGGCGGGGTGCCGAAGGCGCCCTCGACGTTCGGGTAGCCCCAGAGCACGAACCCCGACACGACCAGGCCGTAGACCGCGCAACCGCCGTGCACGGCGACCGCACCCACGACGTCGTCGATCTGGAACCGCTCGAGCAGCTTGCCCAGGTAGGGGATCAGTGCGCCGCCGACGACGGCGATCAGGAACGCCACCGCGGGGTGGTAGAGATCCATGCCGGGCGCCACCGAGATGACGCCGGCCAGCCCACCGGAGATCGTCCAGAACGGCTCGCCCTTGGAGCTGGTGTAGGCCCCGATGATCCCGCCGGCCAGGCCCATCAGCGTGCTGAACGCGATCGCCGAGAGCGTCGTGGGGTTGCCGAAGATGGTGAAGTAGCCGCCGTTCGTGTAGACGACACAGCCCATCAGGAACCCGAAGAAGCCGACGAAGATCAGCATCAGCCCGAGCATGGTGAGGGGAAGGTTGTGGGGTGGGATGGTGACCGCCTTGCCCTTCACGAAGCGGCCGACGCGCGGACCGAGGTTGATCAGCACGCCGAGCGCGAATGCGCCGGCGATCAGGTGGACGCACCCTGCAGCACCGAAGTCGTGCCAGCCCCACTCGGTGAGCAGCCAGCCGGAGCCGTGCCAGGCCCAGGCTGCGCCGATGATCCACACCACGGACCCGAGCACCGTGGTCAGGATCAGGAACGAGCTGGTCCGGATCCGCTCGAGCACCGCACCGGACATGATCGAGCCGGTGGTGGCGGCGAACAGCGCGAAGGCGCCCCAGAAGATGCCGGTGACCGAGTCGAGGTTCGGCCCCATGTCCTCGCTCCAGGGCAGCGCGGCGACCGCACTGTCCAGAGCACCGGCAGGGAACTGGTAGAAGGAGTTGTAGAACCACCAACCGAAGAAGAAGAACGTCGCGATGATGACCGCGAAGGTGAGCAGGTTCTTCATCGCCGACGCCAACACGTTCTTCGATCGCGAGGCCCCCACCTCGTAGGCGAGGAAGCCGGCATGGATCGAGATCATCAGGGCGATCGAGACCCAGTAGAACAGGTCGGTGAGCACCGACTCCATGGATAAGAGAGTGTCCTCGGGTGACACGGAGACCTCCACGTGGATGGGTGTGACGGGCTCGGACGGTTGACCATCCGATGAGGGCCGACGCTAGGAAGCCCAGCGACCCCTCCGAGTCACCCGAGTGTTAAATCGCGGTCAACGTCATCTACTGGGAGTTACTTGCTGTGGTCGACGCCGTCCGGGAACGCGATCACCGAGAGGAAGCGCACCGGCAGCTCGACGATCGCGACCGGACCGTGCGGTCCCTCGCCGTCGATGGTCAGCGAGTCACCGGGCTCGAGCCGGTAGGTCGACCGGCCATGGCCGTAGTCCATGACCCCCTCCAGCACGTGGATGAACTCGGTGCCGGGATGCTGGAACAGCGGATACACCTCGCTGTCCTCGTTGAGCGTGACGTGGAGGCACTCGAGCCGCTTGTGCTCGCCGCGCAGCGCACCGAGCAGCTCGTAGGCGTGGCCCTGCTTGGTGCCGTTGCGGGTGATGGCCGGCCCAGTGCCCGCCTTGGTGTACGACGCCTCGCGCTCGGCGTCCGCACCGCGCAGCAAGGTCGTCACCGGGACGTCGAGCCCCGAGGCCAACCGCGCCAGCGTGGCGAGGCTGCACGAGGTCTGCGCGTTCTCGATCTTCGAGAGCATCGCCTTCGAGATGCCGATCCGTTCCGCGAGCTCGGTCACCGACAGCTCGTGTCGCTGCCGCAGCGACCGCACGTTGGCCGCGATGGCCACCTCGAGCTCGAGCTCCTCGGCGGGCTCGTCCGGGCTCCGGTCACGTGCGATGCCCGCGACGTTCCGGATCAGCCCGTCCCCCTGGCCCTGTTCCGCGCTCACGACCCACACCCTAGCCAGGGGTCGCGCCCGGAGCGGGTGCGGCGCCCCGGTCGCTCACCGGACCGCCAGCCACGCCAGGCTCTCGGCGAGAGCAGCGGCTCCCGCTTCGGCGTCGACGTCCTCACAGCCCTCGTCCGGGGCGTGGGACACCCCCGTCGGGTTGCGGACGAAGAGCATGGCCGTCGGCACGTGGTCCTTCAGCACGCCGGCATCATGGCCGGCCCCGGTGCTGAGCAGGGGTGCGCCGCCGAGCTGCGCGGCGAGGTCGTCGCGGAGCTCGGCGTCGAAGTCCACGGTCGCGCTGAACGACTCCTCGGTCATCGCTGCGAGGCAGCCCTCCTCCGCCGCCACGACACCGGCCTCGTCCCGGATCTCCGCGACGAGCGCAGCGGTCACCGCATCGTCCGGATGACGTACGTCGAGCCACAGGTCGACCCGGGAGGCGATCACGTTGGTGCCTCCCGGCGTCGGCGCGATCCGTCCGACCGTCGCGCGGGCGTCGGACCGCTTGCGCGCCAGGTCGCGGACCCGGACGACCAGCTGTCCGGCCGCGACCATCGGGTCACGGCGATCCGACATCAGCGTGGTGCCGGCGTGGTTGCCCTCGCCGGTGAGACTGATCCGCCAGCGGCCGTGACCGAGGATCGAGGTGGCGACGGCCACCGGGGCGTCGAGATCGACCAGGCCCCGGCCCTGCTCGACGTGGAGCTCGACGAAGCTGCCCATGCGGCCCAGCGCCACCGGATCGGCACCCAGGTGGGCCGGGTCCAGTCCGCCGCGCGCGACCACCTCGGCGAGCGTGTGGCCGTCGGGATCGGTGAGCGCGAGGGCGCGCTCCGGCGCGATCGCCCCGGTCAGCAGCCGCGAGCCCAGGCATGCGACACCGAAGCGGGAGCCCTCCTCCTCCGGGAAGACCACGATCGCGAGCGGGCGTCCCCCAGCGACGCGACGCTCCGCCAGTCGGTCGACGGCGACGAGGGCCGACGCCACCCCGAGCGGCCCGTCGTACGCGCCGCCACCCGGCACCGAGTCGAGATGGCTGCCGGTCACGACCGCGTCGTCGTAGGTCCCCGAGGGTGCCCACCAGGCCCAGATCGCGCCGTTGCGGTCGGTCTCGACCTCCAGTCCTCGCTTCGCGGCGTGCGCGACGAACCACTCCCGCAGCTGCTGCTCGGCGGCTGAGTGCACCGGACGGCTGTAGCCGCCACGCTGGCGGTCCCGGCCGACCTCGGCGATCTCGGCGAGCAGTCCGGTCACCGTGTCCGGCGCTGTGCTCACCGCATCTCCCCCGCGCCGGCGTAGGGATGCTCACTGGTCAACGGCCTGCCCTCGGCGAACCGCTCCAGCCGGAAGTCCGCCGCCAGGATGTCGGAGTCGGTGCTGTCGCCCTCCAGCACGAGGTCGGCGACGAGGTCGCCGACCGCCGGGCTGATCTTGAAGCCGTGGCCCGCGAAGCCGGCGGCGAGCAGCAGCCCGTCCGGACCGACCGGCGCGATCACCGGGTTCCAGTCCGGCGGTACGTCGTACACGCCGGCGTAGGAGTGGGTCACCGACGGGTCGGGGAACCCCGGGAACCGGTGCAGGACCTTCTCGGCGTACTTCTCGATGCCGGCCTCGCTGGCGATGTTGGAGTAGTGGTCGGGGTCGACGTACCTGTTCTCCTGCTCGCCGTGGTCACTGTTGCCGACGAGGAACTGACCCGCACCCTCGATCCGGCAGTACTGGAGACTGACCAGGTCGGAGACGACGGGGAGGTCGGCCAGCGGCACGCCCGCATCCACCACGAGGAGCTCGGAGCGGTAGCCCTCGACCGGGAAGTCGACGCCCACCTCGGACAGCAGCGCCGCGGACCACCACCCGGCGGCCACGATCACGGTGTCCGCGGCCACGACCTCGCCCGAGGCGAGCTGCACGCCGGTCACGGCGTCACCGGAGGTCAGCACGCGCGCCACCGGGCAGTGCTGCCGCACCCGGGCGCCCTTGTCCCTCGCGAGCTGTCCGAAGTGGAGTGCCAGCTGGGTCGCGTCCGCGTAGCCGCCCCGCGGCTCGTAGCCGACCGCTGCGACGTCGTCGACGTTCATCATCGGCCACATCGCCGCCAGCCGGTCGACGTCGAGCATCTCGGCCTCGATGCCGAGCCCCTGGTGGGTGGCGACGTTGGCCCGCAGTGCGGCCTCGTTCTCCTCCCCCACGATCACCGAGTAGCCGACCTGCCGGAAGCCCACGGCGTCGCCGAGCTTCTCGAACAGCGGTACGCCGCGCCACGCCATCGTCGCGATCGACGGTACGCCGTAGTGGGCGCGGACGATGCCGCTGGACTTGCCGGTCCCCGCGCCGGCGAGACTGCCGCGCTCGAGCACGAGCACGTCGGTGACACCCCGCTCGGTGAGCGAACGCGCGATGGCGAGCCCGATCAGCCCGCCGCCGACCACCACGACCCGGTTCGCCGCCTGCCCGGGCATCACCGACCACCCCTGCCCGGGATCCAGTCGGTGCCGGCGAGAGGGACCCGTGCCATGGCCGCCGACTCCATGGTCAGCGCCACCAGGTCCTCCGGCTCGAGGTGCTGCAGGTGCGCCTTGCCGCAGGCGCGGGCGATCGTCTGCGCCTCCATGGTGAGCACACGCAGGTAGTTCGCGAGCCGACGTCCGCCCTCGATCGGGTCGAAGCGCGCGGCGAGCTCCGGGTCCTGGGTGGTGATCCCGGCCGGGTCACGCCCGGCCTGGAAGTCGTCGTAGCAACCGGCGGCCGAGCCGATCGCGCGATACTCGTCGTCGTACTGCGGGTCGTTGTCGCCCAGCGCGATCAGCGCCGCCGTGCCGATCGCGACGGCGTCGGCTCCGAGCGCCATCGCCTTCGCCACGTCGGCGCCGCTGCGGATGCCGCCCGAGATGATCAGCTGCACCTCGCGGTGGACACCGAGCTCCTGGAGCGCCTGCACAGCCTGCGGGATCGCGGCGAGGGTCGGGATGCCGACGTGCTCGATGAACACGTCCTGGGTGGCCGCTGTGCCGCCCTGCATCCCGTCGACCACGACGACATCGGCGCCGGAGTGCACCGCGAGCTTCACGTCGTAGTAGGTGCGCGTGGCGCCGACCTTGACGTAGATCGGCTTCTCGTGGTCGGTGATCTCGCGCAGCTCGAGGATCTTGATCGCGAGGTCGTCGGGCCCGGTCCAGTCGGGGTGGCGGGATGCCGAGCGCTGGTCCACGCCCTCGGGGAGGGTCCGCATCGCGGCGACCCGCTCCGAGATCTTCTGGCCGAGCAGCATCCCGCCCCCGCCCGGCTTCGCGCCCTGGCCGAGCACGACCTCGATCGCGTCGGCCCGACGGAGGTCGTCGGGGTTCATCCCGTAGCGCGACGGGAGGTACTGGTAGACGAGATGCTTCGACTCACCGCGCTCCTCGGTCGTCATGCCGCCGTCGCCGGTCGTCGTCGAGGTGCCCACCTCCGAGGCTCCCCGCCCGAGAGCCTCCTTCGCACCCCCCGACAGCGCTCCGAACGACATGCCGGCGATGGTGACCGGGATGTCGAGCTGCAACGGATAGCGCGCGCCGCGCGTGCCGAGGACCACGTCGGTGTCGCACCGCTCGCGGTAGCCCTCCAGGGGGTAGCGCGACATCGAGGCGCCCAGGAAGAGCAGGTCGTCGAAGTGCGGGACCGGTCGCTTGGCCCCCCACCCGCGGATGTCGTAGATGCCTGTCGAGGCCGCGCGCTGGATCTCCGCGATGACGTTCCGGTCGAAGGTCGCCGACTCCCGTAGGGCCCACTCGTTGCTGCTCATGTCGTCCTCTCAGTACGCCGCGGCGTTGTCGACCGTGAAGTGGTACAGCTCGCGGGCCGACCCGTAGCGGGTGTAGTCCGCCGGATCGTCGTCCTCGAACCCGGCCGCCTTGAGCAGCCCGGCCAGCTCCGTGAGGTGCTCGGGTCGCAGCTGCTTCGCGACACAGTCCGCGCCGAGCGAGGCCACCGTGCCGCGGACGTAGACCCGCGCCTCGTAGATCGAGTCGCCCAGCGCCTCACCGGCGTCGCCCCGGACGACCAGCCGTCCGGCCTGCGCCATGAAGCCGCTCATGTGGCCCACGTCTCCGCCCACCACGATGTCGGCGCCCTTCATCGAGATCCCGCACCGGGCCGCGGCACTCCCCTCGACCACCAGGAGCCCGCCGTGCGCGGTCGCGCCGGCGCTCTGCGACGCGTTGCCCCGGACCACCACGACACCACTCATCATGTTCTCGGCGACACCGGTGCCGGCGTTGCCCTCGATGGTGATCTCCGCCTGCTGGTTCATCCCTGCGGCGTAGTAGCCGACGTGCCCGTCGACGGTGACCGAGATCGGGGCGTCGACACCGACCGCGACGTTGTGCGCGCCGCTGGGACCGACGATCCGGACCTCGCCCCCACCCAGGGTGGCCGGGTCGTGGAGCGCGGCGTTGACCTCGCGGAGCGAGGTCTGCGACAGGTCGAAGGTCAGCGGGTCCATGCGTACACCACCTCGGGCTGGGGTTCCCAGATCCGGGCGCGGTCGACACCGGGCAGGTGGGCCAGCGCGCGGTACTCGCTCGCCATCGCCACCCAGTCGTCGGTCTCGGCGATGACCGCGGGCTTGCACGCGATCGCGTCGCGCACCACCGCGAAGGAGTCACGGTGGGAGACCAGCAGCGTGTAGAAGCCGTCGAAGGTCGCGCAGAGCTCCTTCAGCGCCACCTCCACGTCCTTGCCGGCCGCCAGCTGCTGGGCGACGAACCGGGCCCCGACCTCGGTGTCGTTGTCACTGTCGAACCCGACACCCTCCGCACGCAGCAGCCTGCGGATGGTCGCGTGGTTGGCGAAGGACCCGTTGTGCACGAGGCACTGGTCGGGCCCGACGGCGTACGGGTGGCATCCGGCCGGCGTGACGGCCGACTCGGTCGCCATCCGCGTGTGGCCGACCCCCTGCCAGCCACGGGCGTCCGTGAGGCCCCAGGCACTGGCCAGGTCCTGCGGACGCCCGACCCCCTTGAGCACGGCGAGATCCGCGCCGAAGCCGGCCACCAGCGCCTCCGGCAGCGCGGTGCGAGCGGCCGCGAGCAGCTCGTCGGACCCGACGCCGTCGGCGGTCAGCAGCACCGTCTCGTCCAGGCCACGGGCGTCGACCGCACTCCCGAGCGCGGCTGCGACCGCGGCTGCCGCATCGGCCGCCGGCAGCGCGACGTCGAGGAGCGAGACGCAGCCGGCGCCGGGCGGTGACCAGGTCGGGTCGCCGTAGACGGCCACGCCCGCGGAGTCCGCTCCGCGGTCCTCCATCTCGCGCAGCATGCCGGTCAGCAGCTCGCCCAACCGGGGGTACAGGTCAAGGGTGCGCAGGTGCAACCCGACGATGCCGCACATGGTGGTTTCCTCTCTCTCGGCCAGGGATCTGCTAGAACGCGGTGAGGTACTGCTCGATCTCCCAGGCAGTGACCTGGGCGTGGTAGTCGATGAACTCCCGGCGCTTGAGCTCGGCGAAGTAGTCGGCGACACCAGAGCCGGCGCCGTCGAGGACCCCGCGCACGACGTCGTCGGCGGCCATCAGGTCGATCGCCTCGAGCAGCGTGTTCGGCAGCTCGCCGTCCGGCCCGCCGCCGAGCGGGCCCGGATGAGCCCCGCGCCGGACCCCGTCCAGCCCCGCACCCAGGGCGCCGGCCACCGCGAGGTAGGGGTTGGCAGCCGCGTCGCCGCCGCGCATCTCGATCCGGCTGCTGTCGGGCACCCGGATGTAGTGGGTGCGGTCGTTGCCGCCGTACGTCGGGGTCCGGGGCGCCCAGGACGCGCCCGAGTTGGTCGACACGGCGCCGGTGCGTTTGTAGGAGTTGACGGTCGGCGCGATGAGTCCCTGGAGCGCCTGGGCGTGGTCCAGGATGCCGGCGACGAACCCGTAGGCCGTCGACGAGAGCCCGAGCCCCGAGGGGTCCTCACCATCGTCCCCGGCCGGGAACGCGGGCTCCCCCGCCGCGGTGAGGGACAGGTGGAGGTGGAGCCCGCTGCCGGTCCGGTCGGCGAACGGCTTCGGCATGAACGTCGCGATCATGTCCCGCTCGGCCGCCATGACCGACAGCAGGTAGCGCAGCGTCACGACCCGGTCGGCCGTGGTCAACGCCTCGGCGTACTCGAAGTTCTGCTCGAACTGGCCGTTCCCGTCCTCGTGGTCGTTGGCGTAGTTGCCCCAGCCGAGCTGGTTCATCGCCGAGGAGATCGACGTCAGGTGGTCATACATCCGGAACACACCGCGCGCGTCGTAGCAGGGCTGCGCTGCGGTGTCGTGCGGGTCGGCGGTGACCAGGCCCCCGTCGGCGTCCCGCTTGAGCAGGAAGTACTCCACCTCGGCGCCGACCCAGGGCTCGTAGCCCAGCTCCGCAGCCTGGGCGATCACCGACTTGAGGATCACGCGTGGCGCGTACGGCCAGGGCTCACCCAGGACGTGCGGGTCGCAGTGCACGAGGGCCAGGCCCTCCTTGACGAACGGGATCGGCGTGAACGACGCGACGTCGGGGATCGCCATCACGTCCGGGTCCTTCGGCTCCTGGCCCAGCGCGCCGACGGCGTACCCGGCGAAGCCGACGCCCTCCTCGGCCAGCTCGTCGACGGACTCGACCGGGACCAGCTTGGCGCACGGCTTGCCCCGCAGGTCGACGAACAGCGCCAGGATGAACCGGGTGCCGCTCTGCTCGGCGAGCTCTCGCAAGGTCTCCATGGATGTTTCCTATCAGTAGAGGACGTTTCTTACAAGTTGATGCTGGCGTCGGTCGGATGCGATCACCGAGAGGTCGCACCGCGGGGCGCGGACGCCGGGGCAGCCGCGTGGAGCCAGGCAGCGGCGCGATCGCGGTACTTGACGATCCCCTTGTAGTCCGCCATGTCCTCAGGGAGCTCCGCGAGCACCGCCGCCGTCCGGACGCGCCACTCCTCGACCCGGGCGAGCTCGGCGAACGGGAGGAGATACGTGCGGATCAGGAACATGATCGCGCCGGACTCGGGCAGCCGGATCAGGTGCTGCACCTCGACCCGGAGGTGGACCAGGTCACCGAACGTCGCGTCGTCGACCTGCTGGATGAGCTGCCGGTCGGGGCCCCACTCGTGGTAGCGCTCGGTGGAGACGTCCAGCCTCCGCCCGATCGTCAGCGTCCAGTTCGTACGCCGGTAGGGCTGGTGCGGCTGGAGCCGCTTGAGGAACTCGTGGGCGCGGGTGATCACGCCGTCCTGATGGATCCGCGGCACCGGGCCGTGGATCTCCAGGAAGCTCATCCCGACGTCGAAGCCGAAGCTCCAGTCGGCGGCGAACGTGACCACGCCGGCGTCGCCCCACAACCGGTCGTCACGCTGGTCGAGGAGCACGATGTCCTCCTGCACCTGGCGCGCGATGGAGAGCAGCGGCTCCTCCGGGAGGGTCGACTCGTCGCCGTGCACGAAGTCGAGCTCACGGCCCAGCACCCGGTTCTCCCAGTGCCACGCCAGCGGCCCGGTGCGAGTCAGCTCGAACCGGTCGGGGTGCGCCAGGGCGAGCTCGCGCATGAGGTGGAGCATCGCGTCCCAGCCCGCCGCGCGCATGTGCGGGAGCAGGGCGTAGCGGCTCGGGTCGACGGCGAGGATCTCGTTGCGCTCGGCGAGCTCGCGCTCGTACTCCGCATCGACGTCGACCACGGCCGCGCCCCACTGACCGACGGGTGTCGGCACCGTGGAGCCGGCGGGCTCCACGTTGGTGCTGTAGCGGTAGCGGTCCTGGGGGAACGGGAACGGGAAGCCCTCGACCAGATCGGTCGACGTGATCGCGGTGCTGGTCGCAGGAGTGGTCACAACGGCACCTCCAGGGTGGGTCCGGCTGCGCGCGAGACGCAGCACATGAGTGCATCGCCGGCCTGCTTCTCCGCGTCACTGAGGTAGAGGTCGCGGTGCAGGGGCGTGCCGCCGGACACCGGGATGCGGCACTCGCCGCACACCCCCTGGCGACACAGGTTGGGGACGTCGAGCCCGGCGTCCTCGAGAGCGGCCAGCAGGCTCGTGCCGCTGGGCACCTCGAGTGAGCCTCCGGTGAGGCCCAGCTCGACCCGGAACGGCTCGCCCGGGTCGAGGGCCCCGACCGAGAACCGCTCGACGTGCACCCGCGAGTCCGGCCAGCCCAGGCTCGCTGCCAACGCCATGACGTCGTCGATCATCCCGGGCGGTCCGCAGACGTAGAGGTGGGTGCCGACCGGCTGCGCGACGAGCGCGTCTCGCAGTCGCTCGGTGAACCGCCGGCGTTCGGTGAAGGTCTCGACCGGGCCTCCGGCGAGGCGGTCGACCTCGTCCAGATGAGGCACCGCGCCGGCACGATGGGCGTAGAGCACCTGGACGGGCCGGCCCCAGGTGCGCGCGGCGCGGAGGTGGGACACCATCGGCGTGATCCCGATCCCCCCGGCCACCAGCAGGTGCTTGCTCGCACGCGTCACCGGCGGGAAGGCGCTGCGCGGCAGCTGAGTGCGCACCACGTCGCCGACACCGAGTCGGTCGTGCACCCAGACCGACCCGCCCTGACCGTCGGGCACGCGCAGGACCGAGATCCGGTACGTCGCGGGCTCGGTGGACTCGCCCGTCAGGGAGTAGGCGTTGGCGCGGGTCTCCCCCGCCGACTCGCCGCACTCCAGCACGACATGACTGCCGGGCGTGTACGACGGCAGCGGCGACCGGTCGGGGGCGGCCAACGTGATGCTGCGGACGCCGAGGACCGTGTCGTCGACGGCGACGACCTCCAGGACCAGCTCGGTCAGTGCAGGCATGCTCAGCCCTCCTCGACGGGGTCCGGGCACTGCTCCTCGGCGTCGACCATGAAGCCGAGGAACCGACCGCTGCTGCGGGACACGTGATGATGGACGATGAGGTTGCGGCCGCACGTGCACGGCACGACCTCGTCGATCGCTGCGACGACCGGAGCAGTGCGCCGGCAGTGCACGCAGAACAGGTCGATCGCGCCCATGCCGGTCGGGCTCACCGCGATCTCGTCGTCCTCCAGGCCGGCGTTGAAGGCCGCGGCCCGCACCGCCAGGCAGGTGCCCGCGGGTCCGGCGAGGAGCACGCGGACCCCGACCGTCGCGCGGTCGAGCTCCTCGGTCAGCCGTACGGCGGCCGCGGGTCCGTCCTCGGCGAGGATCGTCCGGACCGCGGTCGCGGGCAGGTGCGCGGCCGCCGCGCGCCACTCCTCGACCACGGGAGCAGCGTCGGCACCGACACCGACGAGGAGGCACGCGGTCCCGGCGACGTTCGGCACCGGCACGTCCGCCGCGGCCGCGACCGCCCAGCCGGGCACGCTGGTGTGGGCGAGCTCGGTCATCGCACTCAGAGCAGGCCGGCGTCGCGGTGACCGGTGTAGAAGGCCAGCGCATGACTCGGCGTGCTGAAGTGGATCGTCGACCCCTTGGGGAAGAAGATCGCGTCCTTCGCCCGGGCGACCTGCGACTGGCCGGTCCCCTTGTTCTCGAGCAGGAGCTCCCCCTCGAGAACGACCTTCATCTCGTCGTACTCGTAGACGTAGCACAGCGGAGCGTCGGTGTGTCGCAGCTCGAAGAAGCCGCTGCACATCACGCTCTGCTCGGGGTTCTCGTAGACGTCGCCGATGAAGCCCTCAGTGCCCGGATACTCCGACTCCGGCATCCTCGGGAGGTTCTGCCAGCCTCCCGGGGTGACCCGGAAGGGTGCCTGCATCGCCGCCTGGTCCATGGCCGCTCCGTTCTCTGAGAGGAAATCTTGACCTCTCTCAGGAAACATCGGCCGTGTTTCAGCGGCGTCTCTCCGCCGTTCCGTTCACGAGAACCCGAGCTCGTGGGCGCCCGCCTTGAGCGCCACCCCGGTGGCGCCCAGATGGCGCGCACCGACGACGAGCGAGGCGATGGTGCGCGCTGCGGTGGCGTGGTCGAGCCCGTGCGGCGGCCGGATGTTGGAGACGCAGTTGCGTGCCGAGTCGAGGATGCCCGGCCGTGGCGCCCAGGTGAGGTAGGCGCCGAGGCTGTCGCTGGCCGACAGGCCGGGCCGCTCCCCGATCAGCACGAGCACCAGACCGGCGCCGACGGCCTGGCCGACGTGGTCGCCGATCGCGACCCGGCCCTGCGTGGCCACGACCGGCGGCGCGACCGACGTCGCGCTGTCCAGCAGCGGCAGCAGCGCCGCCAGCAGTGGCACCGCGTGTCGGTCGACCGCCGTGGCCGACAGCCCGTCGGCGACCACCACGACCAGGTCGGGTCGCGCGGCGGAGTCGAGGCCGTCCAGCCCACCGGCGGCTGGTATCCGCCCGAGATCCGGGCGGGTCAGATAGGTGGCGCGGTCGGGCGCCGCACTCGCGATCGTCACCGGCGGGCCGAGGCCGAGGCCCTCCAGGCCGCCGATCAGCCCCGTCAGGTCGAGCGGTCGATGCACCGCGTCGCGGGCCGCGGCGTGCGCGGCTCCCGCCTCGAGCACCGCGCGGGTGTCCAGTCCGACGCCGACCCGACCGAGACCGATGCGCGCCGGCGTCGTCCGGCGCAGCGGTGCCCAGAAGTCGCTCATCGGCCCGCTCCGGCACCGAGGCGCGCGAGCCGCGACGTGCTCGGGTCGAGGCGCCGGAGCTCGCCCTCCGGTCCGACCAGGTCGAGGTCGGCGAGCCACGTCGCGAACTCCGGCGCGGGCGCCTTGCCCAGGACCCGACGGGCGTACAGCGCGTCGTGGAAGCTCGTGGACTGGTAGCCGAGCATGACGTCGTCCGCTCCGGGTACGGCGATCACGAACGTGCAGCCGGCGACGCCGAGCACGGTGAGCAGGACGTCCATGTCGTCCTGGTCCGCCTCCGCGTGGTTGGTGTAGCACACGTCCACGCCCATCGGGAGGCCCAGCAGCTTCCCGCAGCAGTGGTCCTCCAGACCCGCACGCAGGATCTGCTTGCCGTCGTAGAGGTACTCCGGCCCGATGAAGCCGACGACCGTGTTGACGATCAACGGGTCGAACGCGCGCGCCACCGCGTAGGCCCGCGTCTCCAGTGTCTGCTGGTCGACCGGTCGGCCCCCCGTGCCGCGGTGGGCGTCCGCCGACAGCGCGCTCCCCTGACCGGTCTCGAAGTACATCACCTGACTCCCCCGACCCGTCGGGTCCACCGTCCCGCGACCCAGCGCCTGAGCCGCCTCCCGTGCCTCGGCCAGCGCGGACAGCTCCACGCCGAATCCCGCGTTGGCCCCTTGCGTGCCGGCGACCGACTGGAACACCAGGTCCACCGGCAGGCCCTGCCCGATCAGCTCGAGCGTCGTGCTGACGTGGGTCAGCACGCACGACTGGGTCGGGATCGCATACCGCTCCCGGACCTCGTCGACGAGGTGCAGCAGCCGCCCGACCGTGCGTGGGTCGTCGGAGGCCGGGTTGATCCCGATGACCGCGTCACCGCACCCCAGCAGCAGCCCGTCGAGGATGCCGGCGGCGACGCCGGCCGGATCGTCGGTCGGGTGGTTCGGCTGCAACCGGGTGGACAGCCGCCCGGGCAGGCCGAGCGTCGACCGGAACCCGGTCACGACCTCGGTGGCGGCGGCCACGGTCACCAGGTCCTGGTTGCGCATCAGCTTGGAGACCGCGGCAACCATCTCCGGCGTGAGGCCGGGTGCCACGGCCCGCAGGGTCGTCGCGGCGTCCTCCTGGGCCGCGGTCTCCAGCAGCCAGTCGCGGAACCCGCCCACCGTGAGGTGCCGGATCGGGGCGAACGCCGCGGCGTCGTGCCCGTCGAGGATCAGCCGGGTGACGTCGTCGGACTCGGGCGGGACGACGTGCTCGTCGAGGAACGTCGTCAGCGGCAGGTCGGCGAGGACCCAGCGGGCGGCGGCCCGCTCGGAGTCCGAGGCGGCCGCGCACCCGGCGAGCACGTCGCCCGACCGCAACGGGGACGCCTTCGCGAGCAGGTCGACCAGCCCGTCGAAGTGGTGGGTGGCAGGACCGAGCCGGTAGCGGTAGCGCACCTGCCGCACGTTACGACGTCAATGTTTCGTGCGCTCGACGTCCACGTTCGGCGCCCTCCGGCGCCGGCGCAGCGCGACGCGGCAGAATGCTGGTCATGGCACCGAGCAGCCCGACCGCCGACGGTGAGCCCGCCGCCCACGAGGACGACGCGCCGCGGCCCTCGACCCCCGACGTCCTCGGCACACCGTGGTCGGCCGAGACGATCACTCTCCCGCCGGACGACGAGGGCGAGGTGATCGCCACGCTCGTCAGCCGGCCCGCGGACTCGACCACCACCCGCGCACTCCTGCACGTGCACGGGTTCTCCGACTACTTCTTCCACACCGAGTACGGCGCGTGGTGGACCGAGCGCGAGCACGACGTCTACGGTCTCGACCTCCGCAAGTACGGCCGCTCGCTGCGGCCGCACCAGACCGCGACGTACGTCGCCGACCTCGAGGACTACTTCGCCGACCTCGACCAGGCGTGGGAGCGGATCACCCGCCGCGACGGCCACACCTCGGTCGTGCTCTCCGGTCACTCGACCGGCGGCCTGGTGGTGGCGCTGTGGGCCGACTCGCGCCAGCCCCGCGAACTGGCCGGTCTCCTGCTCAACTCGCCGTGGCTGGACCTCCAGGGCAGACCGTGGATGCGCAGCCCCGTCGCCAACGTCGCGCTGGACCAGCTCGGTTCGCGCCAGCCGATGCGCGTGCTCGGTCGCGACGTCACCGGGCTCTACGCCCGCAGCCTGCACCGCGACCACGACGGCGAGTGGGACTTCGACCTGGCTTGGAAGCCGGTGGAGTCGTTCCCGGTGCGGCTCGGCTGGTTGCGCGCGATCCGGCGCGGTCACGCTCGGCTCCAGGCCGGACTCGACGTGCCGGCTCCGGTCCTGGTGCTCTCCTCCGACCGCAGCAGCCAGCCGTCGCAGATGTGCGAGGACGTGCACACGACCGACATCGTCCTCGACGTAGGACAGATCCGCCGCTGGTCCACCGCCGTCGGCCACCACGTCACCTACGTCGCGATCGCGGGTGCGCGTCACGACGTGGTGCTCTCCCGCAAGGAGGCGCGGGACCGGTCCTATCACGAGATCGCCCGGTGGCTGGCGGCCTACGTCGGATGATGCCCGCGGGCATGTCTGCCACGACGGCGCGTAGGAGGCGGGGGCTGGCACGACATGCCCTAGTCTCCCGGACATGAATCCCGTCACCGGTCTCTCCCTCGGCCGCATCGGCGTCGGTGCTGTCGCGATCGGCTCGCCCGATCTGGCCGCCCGCATGCTCGGCCTCGACGCCTCCCGCAATCCGCAGCTCCCGACGATGACCCGGCTCTTCGGGGCCCGCGAGATCGCGATCGGTGCGGCCACGCTGACCGCGCGAGGCGCGGCCCGCCGCAACCTGGTCCTCGCCGGCATCGCGGTCGACGCCGCCGATGCCGCCACGGGCATCGTCGGTGTCGGCAACCAGGAGCTCGGCAAGCTCTCGGGCGGGATGCTCGCAGCCATCGCACTCGGCGCGGTGGGCAGTGGCATCGCGGGGCTGGCCCTCGGGCGGTCGAGCAGCGAGGACACCGAGGCCTGACACCGGTCGCTCAGCCGCCGAGGAGCAGCACGCCCACGGCGGTCAGTCCGACGACCACGATCACCACCCGCAGCACGAGCGGCGGCAGCCGCCGCCCGACCGTGGCCCCCAGGAACCCGCCGGCGGTGGCGCCGACCGCGATCAGCAGCACGAGCAGCCAGTCGATCTCGGCGTCACCGCCCAGCAGGCCGAGCTCGGCGACCGCGATGAAGATCAGCGCGGCGACGGCGTTGACCGCACCCGCGAGCACGTTCTTCACGGCGTTGAGCCGTTGCAGCGACTCGTGGATGCCGATGCCGAGGATCGCGATCAGGATCACGCCCTGAGCGGCGCCGAAGTAGCCGCCGTACACGCCGGTGGCGAGCACCGCTGGCCAGACCCACCACGACCCGTCGCGGCCGGCCTCGGCCGTCGCCGCAGCGCGCGCGCGAACCAGGGCGGACAGCTTCGGCTGAGCGATCACGAGGGCGACCCCGAGCAGGATCAGCGCGGGCACCACCGCCTCGAACGCGCCCGGCGGCAGCACCAGGAGCAGTACGGCGCCGACGACGCCGCCCGCGAGTGAGGCGACCAGGAGCCGCACCACCCGGCTGCGCTGACCGGTCAGCTCCCGGCGGTAGCCGTACGCGCCGGCGAGCGAGCCGGGCACCAGCCCGATGTTGTTCGACATGTTCGCGGTCACCGGCGGGACGCCGAAGGCCAGCAGCGTCGGGAACGTGATCAGCGTGCCGGATCCGACGATGGCGTTGATCGCGCCGGCGCCGACGCCCGCGAGGAGGACCGCCGCGGCTTCGAGGACCCCCACGTCCTACGGGGACGGCGGAGTCGACGGAGCGCTCGGAGCCGGCGGCTCGGGGTCCGTGTCGTCGGTCTCCTGCCCCGTGGACTTCCTCCCGGGCGTCGCAGCGCTCGCGGCCTCGGCGATCGCCGCCTCGACGGCAGCCTGGGCCTCGCTGAGCTCCTTGTCCTGGGCACGGGCGGTCCCGGGCTCCATCGGCTCGGCCGGTCCCATGTCGACCCGGGTGCGCGGTCCCGCGGACTCCTGCGGCACGCCGGGCAGGTTGTTGATCGTCGAGCCGAGGCCCTCGAGCGCCTTGCCGATCTCGCTGGGGATCACCCACAGCTTGTTGGCGTCGCCCTCCGCGATCTGCGGCAGCATCTGGAGGTACTGGTAGGACAGCAGGGCCTGGTCCGGTCGCCCGTCGTGGATGGCCTGGAAGACCGTCATGATCGCCTGGCCCTCGCCCTGGGCGCGCAGGATCGCCGACTCCCGGTCGGCCTGCGCGCTCAGGATGGCCGACTCCCGCTCACCCTCCGCGTTGAGGATGGCGGACTGCTTGTTGCCCTCCGCGGTGAGGATCGCGGACTGGCGCTGTCCCTCGGCCGCCAGCACCATCGCGCGCTTGTCGCGGTCGGCGCGCATCTGCTTCTCCATGGCGTCCTTGATCGAGGGCGGCGGGTCGATGCCCTTGATCTCCACCCGGTTGACGCGCAGGCCCCATTTGCCGGTGGCCTCGTCGAGCACCCCACGCAGGCCGGAGTTGATCGACTCACGGCTGGTGAGCGTGTCCTCGAGGTCCATCCCGCCGACGATGTTGCGCAGCGTGGTCATGGTGAGCTGCTCGACCGCGGAGATGTAGTTGGAGATCTCGTAGGTCGCCCGGATCGGGTCGGTGACCTGGAAGTAGATGACCGTGTCGATGGAGACGGTCAGGTTGTCCTCGGTGATCACCGGCTGCGGTGGGAAGCTCACCACCTGTTCGCGGAGGTCGATCTGGTAGCGCACCTTGTCGATGAAGGGCACCACGATGTTGAGCCCCGCCGACAGCGTCTGCTTGTACTTGCCGAAGCGCTCCACGATGCCGGCGCGCGCCTGGGGCACGATCCGGACGGTCTTCGCCAGCACGACGACGACGAAGATCAGGAGGAAGACGAGCACGATCGCGATCACGACATTCACGGAGATGGTCCTTCTCTCAGTCGGTGGTCTGGTCGGCCTCGGCGGCCGGTTTGACGTAGGCGGTCGCACCGTCGATCTCGACGACGTCGACCGGGTCACCGGGCCGGAGCACGGCGTCGGTGTGGGTGGCGGCGGTCCAGGTCTCGCCCTCGAGCCGGATCAGGCCGGAGGAGATGGTCGTGATCTCGGCGGTGACGACGGCGCTCTGCCCGATCAGCCGCGTGGTGCCGAAGGCGAGCTCGGGGCCACGGTGGAGACGTTGCGCCATCGGGCGCCGGACGAAGAGCAGCATGGCGAGCGCCACCCCTGACGCACCGAGTGCCTGCAGCCAGAACGGTCCGCCCGCGATGGCGACGGCCATCCCGGCCACCGCTCCGATCGACAGCATCAGCAAGAACAGGTCCATGCTGAACATCTCGGCGACGGCCAGCAGCAGCCCGGCTCCCAGCCAGAGCTCCCACAGATGGTCGCGGAACCACTCCATGTCGGCAGCCTATCCCCCGGTCGGCACGATCAGACCCGTCGGCGACGGCGCGCCGCCCACCGGCCGTCCTCGTGGTCGAGCAGCAACGGCATCCCGAAGGTCGCGGAGAGCGCCGCCGCGGTCATCGTGCTCTCGATCGGACCGGCGTCGACCACTCCGCCCTCGCGCAGCATCAGCACGTGGGTGAAGCCGGGCGGGATCTCCTCGACGTGATGGGAGACCAGCACGGTCGCCGGGGACGACGGGTCGTAGGCGAGGACCGACAGCGTCGAGACCAGGTCCTCCCGGCCGCCGAGGTCCAGTCCCGCGGCCGGCTCGTCGAGCAGCAGCATCTCGGGGTCGGTCATCAGCGCGCGGGCGATCTGCACCCGCTTGCGCTCCCCCTCGCTGAGGGTGCCGAAGGTGCGGTCGGCGAGCCGGTAGATGCCGAGCTCGCGCAGCAGTGCCGTAGCACGGTCGCGATCGACGTCGTCGTACTCCTCACGCCAGCGGCCCACGACGGCGTAGGAGGCCGACAGCACCAGGTCGCGGACGGTCTCACCGCGCGGGATCCGCTCAGCCAGCGCCGCACTGGTGACCCCGATGCGGGGCCGCAGGTCGAAGACGTCGACCGAGCCGATCAGCTCGCCGAGCACACCGACCGCCCCTTCCGTGGGGTGCATCTGGGCTGCGGCGACCTGCACGAGCGTCGTCTTGCCGGCGCCGTTGGGACCGAGCACCACCCAGCGCTCGCCCTCCTTCACCACCCAGGTGACGCGGTCGAGCAGCAGGGACGAGCCCCGGCGCACCGTGACCTCGGCAAGCTCCAGCACGGCGGACATGCGGCACACCCTAGCGATAGCCTCACGCCCCATGACCAGCGCCACCACCCTCCCGATCTCGGCCGTCGTCGCGTGGTGGGGAACGGCCTGGCTCCGCGGCCTGATCGGGCCGGACGAGGTCGCCGACGCGCTCCCCGACGAGTACGTCGCACACGTCGTCCACCGGGTCTCCGAGCCGTCGGACCCGGTGCCGCTGCTGCCGTCGCTGGCGAGCGTGCGCTCACCCGGAGTCGCGCTGGCCGCGGTCCTCACCGCGCCGGGCGACCCGACCGGCCTCGGCGGGCCGCCGGAGCTCACGGCGGCCGCGATCGACGCCGGCGAGGCCGTGCTCACGGTCGGCGCACCCGACGGCGGTCTGGGCTGGGTCCCGCAGCCGGTCGGCCGCGCGGTGGAGTGGACGGCCTACCCAGCACATCGGCGGGTGCCGCCCGATCTCGGCGAGGCGGACCGCGGCCTGCGGGCGGCGCTGCTCACCGCGGTCGACGCGCTCGCCGAGCTCGACGTGGCGCGGTGGCGACCGGAGGTGGCGGACGCGCTGCACGACCTGCGATCCGGGGCGCCGCTCGACGCCCCGCCCGGCGTGCCGGAGCGGTGCGTCGACCTCGCACGCCGGGCGCTGCACCTCGACCGCGTGGTCGATCTCGCCCTCGAGGACGACGGCGCCGCCGTGAGTGCCGGTGAGATCACGGCGCGACGCGACGCGGTGCTCCCGCTCGGCCGTGCGGCCCGCCACGCGCTGGCCGCGGCCTGCGGCCCCGACGGCTGGCCGCCGACCTGACCCGGACGAGCGTCCCGGCACCGGAGCGATAGCCTCGTCGCGAGATGACCGACGACACTGCGAACACACTGTTGATCACGCTCACCGGCCGCGACCGTCCCGGGGTGACCTCGGCCGTCCTCGACGTCCTGGCCGGAGCCGGAGTGAGCGTCGTGGACCTGGAGCAGATGGTGGTCCGCGGACGGCTGGTCCTGGCCGTGCTGGTCTCGGCTCCCCCGCACCCCAAGCGGCTGCGGCGCTCGCTCGAGGAGACGGCCGAGGGCCTCGGCATGGCGGTCGAGGTCGAGAAGGGCAGCGGGGACAACCCGGCCCGCGGGTCGGGCCGCACCCACGTCACCGTGATCGGCGCTCCGCTCACGGCACGCGCCATGGGCGCCATGGCGGGCCGGATCGCCGACTGCGGCGGCAACATCGACAGGATCGAGCGGATGGCGCGCTACCCGGTGACGGCGATCGAGCTCCATGTCTCGGGCGCCGACCCGGATCGGCTCCGCACGCTGCTGGCCACCGAGGCGGCCCGCTCCGGGGTCGACGTCGCCGTGCAGCCGGCGAACCTGATGCGCCGTGGCGTGCGGCTGATCGTCATGGACGTGGACTCCACGCTGATCCAGGGCGAGGTCATCGAGATGCTCGCCCGGCGCGCGGGCCACGGCGAGAAGGTCGCGGAGGTCACCGAGGCGGCGATGCGCGGCGAGCTGGACTTCGAGCAGTCGCTGCGGGCCCGGGTCCGGCTGCTGGCCGGCCTCGAGGCCTCCGTCCTGGACGACGTGCACGACGAGATCGTGATCAATCCCGGCGCGCGCACACTGGTGCGCACCCTCCGGCGCCTCGGCTACCGCTTCGCGATCGTCTCGGGCGGCTTCAGCCAGATCACCGAGCGACTGGCCGACGACCTCGGCATCCACTTCGCCCGCGCCAACACGCTGGAGATCGTCGACGGCATCATCACCGGTGAGGTCCTCGGCGAGGTCGTCGACCGTGCCGCCAAGGCGCGCGCACTGCGCGAGTTCGCCGCCGAGGTGGGTGTCCCCGAGGCGGCGACCATCGCGATCGGCGACGGCGCCAACGACCTGGACATGCTCGAGGCCGCCGGACTCGGCATCGCCTACAACGCCCGGGCTGTGGTGCAGCAGGCGGCGGACACCTCGGTCAACGTGCCCTATCTCGACGCGATCATGTACCTGCTCGGTATCAGCCGCGAGGAGATCGAGGCGGCCGACGCCGAGGCCGGGATCGTGACGCCGGCACCACCCGTGTGACGCCGATGACGAGGGAGGTCGACCTCCCTCATCGGGTCGTCGGCTCGTGCAAGGCCGGACCACCCGAGGAAGCACCGGACGACCCGGCGCTCAGCCCCGTCCGATGTGATAGCCGATGAGCCGGCCGGCGCCCTGCTCCAGGTCCGCCCACCGCACCGGCACCGCGAACACCGCCACAGCACTGGTCGGGAACCCCGACGCCAGCTCGGCCGTCGCCGTCGGGTCGCCCTCACCGTCGTCGACCGTCGCGGCGAACGAGTGCATCGTCGGATTGTGACCGACCACGACGAGCGTCCCGACCGACTCGTCGACCAGTGAGGCCAGCTCCATGACGTCGCTCGCCTGGGCTGAGTAGAGCGACTGCTCGTACGACGCGGCCACCGTCCATCCCGCGGCCGCCGCAGCGCCGTGCCAGGTCTGCCGCGCCCGTACCGCCGCCGAGACCAGGGCCGCGTCCGGCACGACCCCCTGCGACGCGAGCCACCGGCCGGCCGCGGCCGCGTCGCGGTGCCCCCGGTCGGTCAGCTCTCGCTCGATGTCGACGCCCTCGTGCGGGCCTGCCTTGGAGTGCCGGATGACCACCAGCCGATGAGAGACGGTCACGACCGCATCGTAGGAGGAACAGCCCCGTCACGTCCGTGCGGCATGCTGGAGACGTGCCGTGGTACGGCGTGACCCACCTCGTCCCGCTCGGCATCTTCCTCGCGGGTCTCGTCGTCGTGGTCGCGCTGGGACGACGGCACCGGGCGGTGCCGGGCCCGACCCGGTTCAGTCGCGGCTGGGCGCTCGCCATCCCCGCCGTGACGGTTCCGCTCCAGCTGATCGACATCGTCGCGAACTTCGACGTCGACGTCACGCTGCCGCTCCATCTGTGCGACCTGGCGTGGGTGGCGGCCGCGTTCGCCCTGTGGACCCACCACCCGTACCCGGTCGCGCTGACCTATCTCTGGGGACTCGTGCTGACGGTGCAGGCGATCATCACCCCGTCGCTCAACGAGGACTTCGCGCATCCCCGCTACTTCGCGTTCTGGGCGCTCCACGTGCTGATCGTGTGGGCGGCGGTCTACCTGGTCTTCGGCCTGGGCCTGTCGCTCCGCTGGAGCGACTACGGCGCCGTCGTCGCCACCACCGCGGTCTGGCTGGTCGCGACGTACTCCTTCAACCTGGCCGCCGGCACCAACTACGGCTACCTGATGCGCAAACCCGACGGTTCGATCCTCGACCTCCTCGGCCCGTGGCCGTGGTACGTCCTCGTCGAGATCGGCCTGGTCGCCTCGGTCTGGGCGCTGCTCACCTGGGCCGCGCGGGCCGTCGTCAGGCCCCCATCGCGTGGAAGCCGCCGTCGACGTGGACGATCTCTCCCGACGTAGCCGGGAACAGGTCGGACAGCAGTGCACACACCGCACGCGCGGTGGGCTCCTGATCGGTGTTGTCCCAGCCGAGGGGCGCGCGGGTCGTCCACATCGTCTCGAGCTGGTCGAAGCCGGGGATCGCCTTCGCCGCGATGGTCCGCAGCGGACCGGCGGCGACCAGGTTGGCGCGGATGCCGTCCGGCCCCAGGTCGCGGGCGAGATACCGGTTGGTCGACTCGAGGGCCGCCTTGGCGACGCCCATCCAGTCGTACGCCGGCCAGGCCTGCGTCGCGTCGAAGGTCATGCCGACCACGGAGCCGCCCTCGCTCATCAGGGGACGGCAGGCCACCGCGAGCGACTTCAGCGAGTACGCCGAGACCTGCACGGCCTGCGCGACGTCCTCCCACGGCCCCTCGAGGAACTTGCCACCCAGCAACGTCTCCGGGTTGCCGAACGCGATCGAGTGCACCACGCCGTCCAGGCCGTCGACGTGCTCACGGATCTTGTCGGGCAGGGTCGCGAGGTGGTCGTCGTCGGTGACGTCCAGCTCGAGCACCGGAGCCTCCGCGGGCAGCCGCTTGGCGATCCGCTGCGTGATCCGCAGCGCCCGGCCGAAGTTGGAGATCAGCACCGTGGCGCCCTGCTCCTGGGCGAACCGCGCCACCGCGAAGCCGATCGAGCTGTCGTGGGTCACGCCCGCGACCAGAATGCGCTTGCCGTCGAGGATTCCCATGTCAGTGCCCCATTCCGAGTCCGCCGTCCACCGGGATGACCGCCCCGGAGACGTACGCCGCCGTCTCACTCGCCAGCCACACGGCGGCGCCGGCGACCTCCTCGGGGTCGCCGTACCGCCCGAGCGGCACCTGGCCCCGGATCGCTTCCTTCTGGTCGTCGGTCAGCACCGCGGTCATGTCGGTGTCGATGTAGCCCGGCGCGATCACGTTGGCCGTGATCGACCGGGAGCCCAGCTCGCGCGTCAGGGACCGTGCCATCCCCACCAGGCCCGCCTTCGACGCGGCGTAGTTGACCTGGCCGGGCGAGCCGAGCAGCCCGACCACGCTGGAGATGAAGATGATGCGCCCCCGCTTCTGGCGCAGCATTCCCTTGGCGGCGCGCTTGGCCAGGTGGAACGAGCCGGTGAGGTTGGTGTCGATGACCGAGGACCAGTCCTGCTCCGACATCCGCAGCAGGAGCGTGTCGGCGGTGATGCCGGCGTTGGCGACCAGCACCTCGACCGGCCCCTGGGCCTCCTCGATGGAGGTGAACGCGGCGTCGATCGCCGCCGGGTCGGTGACGTCGGCCTTGATCTCCAGCGCGCCGTCGGGGGCGCCACCGCTGCGGGTGGTGACCGCCACCTTGTCCCCCTGCGCGAGGAACGCCTCGGCGATGGCACGGCCGATGCCGCGGTTGCCACCGGTCACCAGGACGGATCTGGGCTCTGTTGCTGCGGGATCGCTCACGTGCAGTGACGCTAGGTGCTACCTGCGGGTACGCATAACCCACGCCCGGCACAATTCGGTGCCGAGAGATTTGTGGGCGTCGACGTCGCGGGAGCGTGGCGGCCCGGCTCCGCCCGCTACTCGTCGTCCTCGAGGCGGAAGCCGATCTTCATCCCGACCTGGAAGTGCTCGACCTCGCCGTCCTTGACCTGGCCGCGCACCTGGGTCACCTCGAACCAGTCGAGATGGCGCAGCGTCTGGCCGGCGCGCTCGACGCCGTTGCGGATGGCGTGGTCGATGCCGTCGGGCGAGGTGCCGACGATCTCGGAGACTCGGTAGGTGCGGTTCGTCATGCGGCCACCCTAGCGATGCCTGATGGATGCCGATCCGTGGCCGCGAGGGGGAACCGGCCGCGGACCTCGCCGTCATGGGCACGCCGTACCCTGGAGACATGTCCTCCTCGCGGCGCCACGAGCCCGCGCCGATCCGGATCACCACCGCCGGCACGGGACCACAGGCCGACATCGCCCGGCGGCAGCGGAGATACGTCATCTCGATGGCGATCCGATCGGCCTGCTTCGTCGGCGCGGTGATCGCGGGCGTGGCCGGGATCGGCTGGCTGTGGCCGATCCTGATCGCGGGCGCGATCCTCCTGCCCTACGTCGCGGTGGTGATGGCCAACGCACGGACCAGCCGGACCGACTCGCTGCCGCTCACCGGCGACGGCACCGACCATCGTCGACTGGGCCCGCATGGAGCCTGACCCCGACATCTGCTCCGCGAGGGGCTGCCGCGCACCGGCCACCTGGCAGCTGCGCTGGAACAACCCCAAGATCCACACGCCGGAGCGCCGCAAGGTCTGGCTCGCCTGCGACGACCATCAGGAGCACCTCGCGCACTTCCTCGGCTCCCGCAACTTCCTGCAGGAGACCGTCCCGCACGAGGGTTGAGTCGGGGGTTTTCGGGCGTCGAATCCGGGGGTTTCGGGCGTCGTGCACGACGAACGCCCGAGGTCCCCCGGACTCAACGCCCGAAAACCCGGATTCGACGCCCGAAAACCCCCCGACTCAACCGCCGATGGCGGACATCGGGCGATCGGGCTGGAGGAAGGTCGGGTCGTCGATCCCGTGGCCGGCGGCCTTGCCGCGCATGGCCACCACCCAGCGCTGCGCGAGCTCCTCGTCAGTGGCGCCGTCCCGCATCGCCGTGCGCAGGTCGGACTCGGTGCGGGCGAAGAGGCAGTTGCGGACCTGGCCGTCGGCCGTGAGCCGGACCCGGTCGCAGTCGCCGCAGAACGGCCGGGTGACCGAGGCGATCACCCCGACGGTCGCGGGACCGCCGTCGACGGTGAACAGCTCGGCCGGCGCGCTCCCTCGGGGCTCCTCGGCCGGCGCGAGCGTGAACTCCTCCTCGAGCATCGCGAAGATCTCGTCGGCGGTGATCATGCCCTCACGCGTCCAGCCGTGCTGCGCGTCGAGCGGCATCTGCTCGATGAACCGGAGCTGGTAGCCGCGGTCGAGACACCACCGGAGCAGCTCGGGCGCCTGGTCGTCGTTGACGCCCCGGAGCAGCACGGCGTTGACCTTGATCGGACCCAGGCCCGCCGCGTCGGCGGCCGCCAGCCCGTCGATCACGTCGGAGAACCGGTCACGCAGCGTGATCTCGGAGAACGTGTCGGCCCGCACCGTGTCGAGACTGACGTTGATCCGGTCGAGCCCGGCCTCGGCGAGCGCCGGCGCCGTGCGAGCGAGCCCGAGCGCGTTGGTCGTGACCGACTGCTCGACGTGCGGCCCGAGCTCGTGCACGCGGCGCACGATGTCGACCAGGCCGCGGCGTACGAGCGGCTCACCACCGGTGAACCGGACCTCGTCGACCCCGAGCCGGCGGACGGCGATGCCGATCAGCCGCACCACCTCGTCGTCGGTGAGCTGGTCCTCGCGCGGCATCCAGTCGAGCCCCTCGGGGGGCATGCAGTAGGTACAGCGCAGGTTGCAGCGGTCGGTCAACGAGACTCGCAGATCGGTCGCGACCCGGCCGTAGCGGTCCGCGAGCGGGAGCGTCTGCATCGGTGTCACCTCCACCCGACCAGCATAGAGTGCCCGAGGTGGGCCTACGGTTGGTCCCGTGGGCGCGTTGGACGGGTTGCGGTCGTGGCGGTTCCTCCTCAGCCGCCGCTGGGTCCTCTTCGCTCTCGCGATCGTGGTGGTCGGCTACGGCACCTGGTGGCTGGGCGAGTGGCAGTTCGGGCGGCTCGACGACCGCTTGGAGCGCAACGCCGTCGTGCGCGCCAACGAGACCAAGGACCCCGCGCCGGTCGCCGAGGTGCTGGCGCCCGGTGAGCCGGTGGCGGCCGACGAGGAGTGGCGGGTGGTCACCGCCACGGGCACCTATGCCGTCGACGACACGGTGGTGGTCCGCTACCGCACCAGGGACGGCGTCGGCGGCGTCGACGCCGTGGTGCCGCTGGTCACGGCGGACGGCACTGCGCTGGTGGTCGACCGCGGGTGGATGCCGACCGACAACCGTGCGGTCGCGCCGGACCGGCTGCCCGCCCCTCCCTCCGGCGAGGTCACCATCACCGGGTGGGTCCGGGCCGACGGCAGCGGCAGCAGCACCGAGGTCACCGACCGCTCGACCCGAGCCATCTCCAGCGGCGCCATCGGTACGGCGATCGACCGCGAGGTGTACGGCGGCTTCGTCGACCTCCGTTCGGAGGACCCGGAACCGGCCGAGCCGCTGGAGCAGGCCGAGCTGCCCGAGCTCGACAACGGCCCGCACTTCTTCTACGGGCTGCAGTGGTGGTTCTTCGGGATCCTGGCGATCGGGGGGTTCGCCTACCTCGCATGGGACGAGCGCCGCAACGGTCCCCGACGCGACCGCAGGCGCCCGGCCCGTTCTCCGGAGGACACCGACGGCTCACAGGGCGCGGAGCATGCCGCCGTCCACGGGCAGCATGGTCCCGTTGACGAAGGACGCAGCCGGCGAGAGTAGGAAGGCGGCGGCGCGCCCGAACTCCGCCGGATCGCCGTACCGCCGCAGCGGGATCTGGCTGCTCCAGTACTCCTGCGCGCCCTCGGCGTTGCCGGTGGCGGCGTCCAGCTCCGCCACCCGGTCGGTGCCGATCCGACCCGGGAGCAGGCCGTTCACCCGGATCCCCCGCGGGCCCAGCTCGTCGGCCAGTGTCTTGGCCAGCATCGCGAGGCCCGGGCGCAGGCCGTTGGAGATGGCCAGCCCCGGCACCGGCGCGCGGACGCTCGTCGACAGCACCAGCGCCAGCGACCCGCCCTCCTCGAGCTCGGCGGCGACGGCTCGGCACAGCCGCACGGTGCCGAGGAAGACCGAGTCGAACGCCGCGGTCCACTGCTCGTCGGTCATCTCGGTGGCCGGTCCGGCCGGAGGTCCGCCGACACTCACGAGCGCGCCGTCGAGCCGGCCCCACTCCTCGTGGGCCGCCGTGACGAGCCATCCCGGAGCGTCGGGGTCGGCGTTGTCGGCGACGACGCCGATGACGCGGTCGGCTGCGCCGTCGATGGCACGCAGCTCGTCGATCGCCTCGCTGACACCGACCGGGTCACGGCCCGTCACCACCACTCGGGCGCCGTCGGCCACCAGTGCCTCCGCCGTCGCACGGCCGAGTCCGCGGGTGCCACCGGTGACGATGTAGACCCTGTCGCGCAGCTGCAGATCCATGGCAGCAGCCTAGGCCGTGCCGGTGAATGCGCGGTCGTCGCGAGGCTCAGCCCCCAGTGGGGGCGAACCGCGACACCGGCACCACGTCCGGCGCGCCCTTCCTCGCAGCGTCCGCCGTGAGGTCGTCGGGCTGGCGCTGGCTCTCCCGCTCGGCCTCGACCCGCTTCTGGTAGTGCTCGAGCTCCTTGCTGTGCTGCGCGCTGTCCCAGCCGAGCACCTCCGCCACCAGGTCGGCGACGTACGGCGCGCTCGCCACCCCTCGGTCGAAGGTCTCGATCGAGATCCGCAGCCGACGGGTGAGGATGTCGTCGAGGTGCCGAGCGCCCTCGTGGGTGACGGCGTAGACCACCTCGACACACAGATAGTCCTCGGCGCCCGGCAGGGGCTCACCGAGCCGCGGGTCGTCGGCGATCATCGCGAGCAGCTCGTCGACGAGGGTGCCGTACCGCTCGAGCAGGTGCTCGACCCGCGTCACGTGCAGTCCGGACCGAGCCGCGAGCGCACGCCGCTGGTTCCACAGTGCGTGGTAGCCGTCCGCGCCGAGCAGCGGCACGGTGTCGGTGACGCACGGGCCCGCGTGTCGTCCGTCGCCCTCGAGGCCGTGGAGCGCCTCGTCGACGGCGTCGGCGGCCATCACGCGGTAGGTCGTGTACTTGCCCCCTGCGATCACGACCAGACCGGGCACGCTGTGGGCCACCGCATGCTCACGGGAGAGCTGTGAGGTCGCCTCGGACTCCCCTGCCAGCAACGGCCGCAGCCCGGCGTAGACCCCCTGCACGTCCGCACGGGTCAACGGGGCCTCGAGCACCTGGTTGACGTGGTCGAGCAGGTAGTCGATGTCGCGAGAGCTCGCGGCAGGGTGGTCCTTGGACAGGTCCCAGTCGGTGTCGGTCGTGCCGATGATCCAGTGTCGCTTCCAGGGGATCACGAACAGCACCGAGGTCTCGGTGCGCAGGATCAGCCCGGCCTCGCTGCGGATCCGGTCACGCGGCACGACCAGATGGATGCCCTTGCTGGCACGCACGTGGAACTGGCCGCGCTCGCGTGCCATCGCCTGGGTCTCGTCGGTCCACACCCCGGTCGCGTTGATGACCTGGCCCGCCCGGATCGTGAAGGTGTGCCCGGTCTCGAGATCGGTCACCTCGGCCCCGACGACCCGCCCGCCCTCCTTGACCAGCCCCCGCACCCGGGTCCGCGACGCGACGGACGCGCCGTACGTAGCCGCGGTGCGGGCGAGGAACATCGTGTGGCGGGCGTCGTCGACCTGACCGTCGTAGTACTTCAATGCGCCTACGAGCGCGTCCTTGCGCAGCGAGGGGAACAGCTTTCGGGCACCACCGCGGGTCAGATGCCGGTGCAGCGGAGTCTCCCGCCCGTAGCCGCTCGCCCGGGACAACGCGTCGTACAGTGCGACCCCGGACCCGGCGTAGAGCCGCTCCCAGCCCCGGTGCTGCAGCGGATAGAGGAACGGCACGGGGCGCACGAGGTGCGGTGCCAGCCGCTCCATCAGCAGGCCCCGCTCCTTGAGTGCCTCGGCGACCAGCCGGAAGTCCAGCATCTCGAGATAGCGCAGCCCACCGTGGATCAGCTTCGACGACCTGCTCGAGGTGCCGGAGGCGAAGTCACGCGCCTCCACGAGACCGACCCTCAGGCCGCGGGTCGCGGCGTCCAGCGCGGCGCCGGCTCCGACGACGCCACCGCCGATCACCAGCACGTCGACGTGCTCACGCTCCAGTCGCTCGAGCGCGTCGGCGCGGTACTCGGGTGACAGCGCCACCGGTTGCATGCGGGGTGTCCTCTCCTCGTTGCCTGCTCGACGTCAGTCGACGTCGACCCAGTCCAGGGTGCGCTCCACGGCCTTGCGCCACATCGCGTACCCCTCGCTTCGGCGCTCCTCGCTCCAGGTCGGCTCCCAGCGCCGGTCCTCCGCCCAGTTCTGCCGCAGCTCGTCGGTGTCCTGCCAGAACCCGACGGCGAGGCCCGCGGCGTACGCCGCGCCGAGCGCCGTCGTCTCGGGGACCTTCGGCCGGCTGACCGGTACGCCGAGGACGTCCGCCTGGATCTGCATGCACAGGTCGTTCAGCGTGACGCCACCATCGACCTTGAGCACCTCCAGGTCGACGCCCGCGTCCGCGCTCATCGCCTCGACCACGTCGCGCGACTGGTAGCAGATCGCCTCCAGCGTCGCCCTCGCGATGTGCGCGTTGGTGTTGAAGCGGGACAACCCCACGATCGCGCCGCGGGCGTCGGAGCGCCAGTAGGGCGCGAACAGCCCGGAGAAGGCGGGGACGAAGTAGACCCCGCCCGTGTCCTCGACCTGGCGGGCCAGCGCCTCCGACTGGGCGGCTCCGCTGATGATGCCGAGCTGGTCGCGGAGCCATTGCACCGCCGACCCCGTCACCGCGATCGACCCCTCGAGGGCGTAGACGCACGGCTGCTCGCCGAACCGGTAGGCGGGCGTGGTGAGCAGACCCGCCTGCGACCGGACGATCTCGGTGCCGGTGTTGAGCAGCATGAAGTTGCCGGTGCCGTAGGTGTTCTTGGCCTCACCGGGCGCGAAGCACACCTGCCCGACCGTCGCCGCCTGCTGGTCGCCGAGGATGCCCGCGAGCGGGACCTCTCCGCCGAACGGGCCACGGGCGCTCGTGACGCCGTACACCTCCGAGGACGACCGGATCTCCGGCAGCAGCGCGCGTGGGATGTCGAAGATCGCGAGCAGCTCGTCGTCCCAGTCGAGGGTCTCGAGGTCCATCAGCATGGTGCGACTCGCGTTCGTCACGTCGGTGGCGTGCAGTCCCCCGTCGCCCCCGCCGGTCAGATGCCACATCAGCCAGCAGTCGGTGGTCCCGAACAGTGCGTCACCCCGCTCGGCGGCCTTCCGGACCCCCGGGACGTTCTCGAGGATCCACGCGATCTTGCCGCCGGCAAAGTACGTCGCCGGCGGGAGCCCGGCCTTCCGGCGGATCGTGTCGCCGTGCCCCTCCCGCTCCAGCGCCGTGGCGATGCGGTCGGTGCGGGTGTCCTGCCACACGATGGCGTTGCAGTAGGGCCGGCCGGTGTGCCGGTCCCAGACCACGGTCGTCTCCCGCTGGTTGGTGATCCCCACCGCGGCGAGGTCCGCCGAGCTCAGGCCGGCCCGGCCGAGCGCCGTCTGCACCACGGCGGACGTCCGCTCCCAGATCTCCACCGGGTTGTGCTCGACCCACCCGGCCCGCGGCAGCACCTGCTCGTGCTCGAGCTGGTGGCGCGACACCTCCTGACCGTCATGGTCGAAGACCATGAACCGGGTGCTCGTCGTCCCCTGATCGATCGCCCCCACGAAGTCGGCCATGTCGTCACTCTGGCACGTCTCCGGTGGGATCGGCCGAACATTCTCGGCCGTTTCCCTTGAAGTAAACCTAACTTTAAGTTTCAGAATCGGTGCGACACATCGATCGAACTCCGACGCAACAGAGGAGAAACCATGAACGTCGCACTCGTCACCGGCGGGAGTGCCGGCCTCGGCCGCGCCCTCGTCTCGCACCTGACCGAGCGGGGTTGGCACGTGATCACCGACGCCCGCCGTCCCGAGCGACTGGAGCAGCTGCGGGCCGGCCTCGCCCACCCCGACCGGGTCACGACCGTGACCGGAGACATCACCGACGCGGACCACCGTACGGCGCTCCGACGGGCGGTCGACGGAGCAGGACGCCTCGATCTCCTGGTCCACAACGCGAGCGTCCTCGGTCCGGCCTCCGGCGAGCGCCGTCACCGACGCCTCGACGACGTCACTATCGACGACCTCCAGCTGCTCTGGCGCACCAACGTGGGGGCACCGTTGATCCTGACCGGTGAGCTGCTCCCCCAGCTGGCCGCCGCGGCCGGCGTGCTGCTGTCCATCTCCTCCGACGCCGCCGTCGAGCACTACCCGGGCTGGGGTCTCTACAGCGCCTCCAAGGCGGCGCTGGACCACCTGACCCTCACCTACGGTGCCGAGAACCCCGAGATCTCGGCCTACACCGTCGACCCCGGCGACATGCGCACCGAGATGCACCAGGAGTGGTTCCCGGACGAGGACATCTCGGACCGGCCGCTTCCCGAGACGGTGGCTCCCCGCCTGCTCGGGCTCCTGGCACGGCGCCCCTCCAACGGACGCTACCGAGCCGCCGAGCTTCCCGCCGTGACCCCGATCGGAGCCTGAGATGACCGTGCTGGACGAACGCCCCACCACCGACTTCCGTGCCCCTGACGCGGCGTTCGCGCCGGCTCCTGCCGAGCGACGCGGACTCCGGCGGGACCAGGTGCGGCTGCTGGTCGCCACCGGCGACGCGGTGCAGCACGCGCGGTTCGCCGACCTGCCGGCCCATCTCCGCGCCGGTGACGTGCTCGTCGTCAACGACTCCGCGACCGAGCCCGCCCAGGTCGACGGGACCTGGCCCCGCACCGGGCCGGTGGTCGTCCACCTGGCGACGCCGCTGGACGACGGGAGCTGGGTGGTCGAGCTCCGGCGTGCGCCGGACGCCGACCGCGCGGTGCTGGACGCCCGGCCGGGCGAGACGATCACGCTCGCCGCCGGATCCGCCGCGCTGACCCTCCTGGAGGGCTACCCTGCGCCGGCGTCGTCACCGACAGGTACCGGCAACCGGCTCTGGCGGGCTCGCGCCGAGGGCGACGTACGACGCGTGGCCCACCGGTACGGGCGACCGATCTCCTACGGCTACCTCGACGCCCGCTTCCCCTTGGCCGACTACCAGACGGTCTTCGGCCGGCATCCGGGGAGCGCCGAGATGCCGTCAGCAGGTCGCCCCTTCACCACCGAGCTGGTCACCCGGCTCGTCGCGCAGGGCGTCGCGATCGTGCCGGTCACGCTCCACACGGGGGTCTCCTCGCAGGAGGCCGGCGAGGCGCCACAGCCGGAGCGGTTCGAGGTCACCTCCACCACGGCGGCGGCCGTCAACGCCGCACGCGCCGGGGGCGGGCGGGTCGTCGCGGTCGGCACCACGGCCACCCGCGCCCTCGAGTCCGCGGTCGACAGCGGGCGGTTGGTCGCTCGTCGCGGGTGGACCGACCGCGTCGTGACGCCGGCTGCTCCTCCGCAGGTGGTCGACGGCCTCATCACCGGGTGGCACGATCCCCAGGCATCCCACCTGCTCCTCGTCGAGGCCGTCGCCGGAGCCGGGGCGACCCAGCGTGCCTACGCCGCCGCGGTCGCCGAGGAGTACCTCTGGCACGAGTTCGGGGACGCCGCGCTGCTGCTTCCCTGAGTCCCCCTCATTTCGCCGCCGCGGCACTACAGTCGGAGGATGCGGAGCCGGCCCGTCGTCGCGCTGGTCGCCACCCTGGTGCTGGTGGGCCTTGCGTTCCTGGCGCTGGCCGCGACGACGGGACCGAGCGACCTGCTGCGAGGGGACGGCCCGGGAGCGCCGGCGCCGCCGACCAACGGCGTCGAGCCCCCGGAGACGGAGCGGCCGCCGCTGCGCTGCGAGGACTTCGCGGAGACCGCCGAGGAGCGGGCACGGTGCGACCCCGCGGCCGACGATCCGGCCTGGTGGCGCCTGGCGACGGCGCTGCTCAGCATCCTGGCGATCGGCCTCGCCGTGCTCGTCGTCCTGCGCGTGGCGCGCCTCGTCTGGGAGCACCGGCCACGGAGCACCACCACGCCGACGCACGCCGTCGCCGTCGACGAGACCAGGGACCGGTTGGCCCGCGAGGTGGTCGAGGCCGCCGGGGAGCAGCATGCCGCGCTGCTGCAGGGCTCGCCCCGCAACGCGATCGTCGCGTGCTGGCATCGCTTCGAGCGCATCGCACGGCGCGCCGGGGTGCCTCCGGAGCCGTGGGAGACGGCCAACGAGTTCACGGCCCGGGTGCTCACCGACCTCGGCGCCGACCCCCACGCCCTGGCCTGGCTGGCCGGCCTCTACCGCGAGGCGCGCTTCTCCGACCACGAGCTCACCGAGAGCGATCGACGCTCCGCACAGGCAGCGCTCGAGGAGATCACCTCGGGGATCCGCACATGAACGGCCGGCTCCTGTCCCGCGGCGGTCTCTTCATCGGGCTCCCGCTGCTGCTGTGGCTGACCCTCGAGCTGGTCGGCTACGACCCGGACCCGCTCCGGCTGACCCTGCTGGTCGCGCTCGTCGTCGGCGCGCTGGCCGTCATGATGCGCACGATCGAGATCGACGAGGTCCCGTGGCCGGCCGACGTCGACCGCTCGGGGCCGGCCGACCACGGCGCGGACCAGCGACTGCTGCGCTATCTGCGGGCGATCGAGAACCACCACGACTCCCGGCACGTCGACTCCGCGTTGATCCGTGCCCTCGCGGTCCTCGCCCGTGCTCGGTTGGAGCGGCACGACGTGGCGCTGGGGGACGATCGCAGCCGCGAGCTGCTCGGCGAGCGCCTGGTCAGCGCCCTGTGCGACCCGACGCCGGCCCGTCTCAGCCTGTCCGACATCGACCGCTGTCTGCAAAGGATCGAGAAGCTATGACGCCACCCCCCGAGCTCGACGTCGCCACCACCGCCGCCACCGCCGAGCGTGTGCTGGCGGAGCTCGACCGGGCGATCATCGGGAAGCGGGAGCAGCTCACCCTGGTCCTCGGGGCTCTCCTCGCCCAGGGCCACGTGCTGCTCGAGGACCTTCCCGGCCTCGGCAAGACGAAGGCCGCCCGCAGCCTCGCGTCGGCGCTCGGGCTCGAGTTCACCCGCGCCCAGTTCACGCCGGACCTGCTGCCCTCGGACCTGACCGGCTCCTTCCTCTACGACCAGCGCACGGGTCGGTTCGACTTCCGCCGTGGCCCGGTGTTCACGGGGCTGCTCCTGGCGGACGAGATCAACCGCACGCCGCCGAAGACCCAGGCCGCGCTGCTCGAGGCCATGCAGGAGCTCCAGGTCACCGTCGAGGGCGAGACCTTTCCGCTACCCCGCCCGTTCCACGTGATCGCCACGGCGAACCCGATCGAGTACGAGGGCACCTACTCGTTGCCGGAGGCACAGCTCGACCGGTTCCTGGTCCGGGTCAGCCTCGGTTACCCCGGACCTGCGGACGAGCGTGAGGTGGTGATCGGGCGTCTCGCTCGCCGACAGGAGGCGGTGGAGATCGAACCGATCACCGATGCGGCGGGGCTCCTCGCGATGCAGCAGGTCGCGGAGACCATCACCGTCGACACCTCCGTCACCGCCTACTGCGTGGATCTCGCCACCGCGACCCGAGCCCATCCGGACACGCTCGCCGGTGCGTCGCCCCGCGGATCGTTGGCACTGGCGCTCATGGCTCGATCCGTCGCCCTGCTCGCGGGCCGCGACTTCGTCATTCCCGAGGACGTCAAGCAGGTCGCGCCGGTCGTGCTGCCCCACCGCATCATCGTGCGGCCGGAGCTGTGGATGAGCGACGTCACCCCGACGGCGGTGACCGACGACGTGCTGTCGATGGTGCCCGTGCCGGGAGCCCTCGAGCCGTGAGCCGCTGGCGTCCGACCCCCGCCCACGCGCGAGCGTGGTTCGTGACCACGCTCGGCGTCGTGGTCGCGGTCGGCTTCGGCCGGCCGCTGGTGCTGGTGATCCTCGCCCCGTTCGCGCTGCTCGCCGTGCTCGGCGAGGCGCACCGCCCGCGCGGTGAGCCGCCGGCTCCGCGTGCTCTCCTCGACCACCACGTGCTGCGCGAAGGACGGGGGACGACGGCTCGGGTCCGGCTGACCGGCGACACGGCCGATGTCGAGCATGTCGTGGCCGTCCGTCCCGCCGCACGCCACCTGAGCGGCCCGCGGGTCGGATCGGGGCTGCTGCGGGACGGGCCCCCCGTGCTGCAGGTCGGCGCAGAACACTGGGGGGAGTACGACCTCGGCACCGTGACCACCGCACTGACGGCGAGCTGGGGTGGGTATCGCGCCGGCCCGGCCGGCACGCCCGCTGGGAGGCTCACGGTGCTCCCGCAACCCGTCCCCTACGACGCGCAGGCGAGTGCGCCGCACCCGTTGGGCATGGTCGGTGCCCATCAGTCGCTGCGCAGCGGGGACGGGCTGGAGTACGCCGCCACGCGGCCGTTCGTGCTCGGTGACAAGCTGCGCCGGGTCAACTGGCGTCAGACGGCGCGCACCGGAGATCTCCACGTCGACACGACGCTGACCCAGGAGGACACCGAGGTCACGCTCGTCGTCGACGCACTCGCCGAGCTCCGGCCGGCTGCTGCCTCGGGTGAGTCCAGCCTGGACCTCGCCGTACGCGCGGCGGCCGCGATCGGCGAGCACCATCTGCGCACCGGCGACCGGGTCGCGCTCCGGGTCGTGTCCGGCACTCCTCGCCGCCTGCCGCTGGGAGCCGGCGGGCGCCACCGCCAGCGGCTCCTCGCCGAGCTCGCCCGGGTGCGCCCGTCGGACGTACGCACCCGCGACGGGCACACCCGGCTCGGCATCGCGACCGGAGGCGTCGCCGTCATCCTCACGCCGATGCTCCACCCCCGGATCGCCGGGCTCGCCGCCACGCTTCTCCGGTCGGGTGTGTCGGCGTTGGTCGTCGACACCCTGCCGGCCGGGACGCTGCGCGCCACGAGCAGGTCGACCGACCCCACCATCGCGGAGCTCGCGTGGCGGATGCGTCGCCTCGAGCGCCTCTCGATGCTCGACCGGCTCGAGCTGACCGGATGTCCCGTGGTGCCGTGGCACGGCCCGGGCACCCTCGACGAGGTGCTCCGGCGGCTGAACCGCCGCAGCCGGACGCCCCGGCTGAGGGCGCGATGAACCTCCTCCTCCGCCTCGTCGTCGTCGTGGGCTCCTCGCTCGCCGTGCTCCTCAGCGAGCCCTCGCCGTGGGTGCTGGCGGCGGCCGTCGGCTGCGCGGCGGGCTGGGCCGTCTGGCCGGCATCGGGCTTCGGGCTGGGCGCCGTGACGCTCGCGACGCTCGGCTGGGCACTCACCGACGACCGATCACTCGTGGTCGTGTCGGCCGCCCTCGCCCTGCTCGCGGCGCATCTGGCGGCGGCCGTGCTGGCGACCGGGCCCCGTGACTGGTGGCCCGACCTCGGACTGGTCCGCGTCTGGAGCCTCCGTGGCGCAGCCATGTGGCTCGCCGCCCCCCTGCTCTACCTCGTCGTCGTCGGCTTCGACGATGTCGACCAGCGCGACCTGTGGCCCCTGGGGCTCGCCGTGGCCGTGGTGCTGGTCGCGCTCGGTCGCGCCACGCTCGACCGCCCGAGGACCGGAGCGACCGAGCCCTCGGGCTGACCCGCGGGACCTCTCAGGGAATACCCCGATGCACGCGCACCCCGTCGTCGGGCAGGCTGGTCCCTGTGACCATCCAGACCGGCCGCGCGGTGGCGGCCCACGCCACCGACCTGCGCAAGATCTACGGCTCCGGCGACTCCGAGGTGCATGCTCTCGACGGCGTGACACTCGACCTGTACGCCGGTGAGTTCACCGCCATCATGGGTCCCTCCGGGTCCGGCAAGTCCACGCTGATGCACTGCCTCGCCGCCCTGGACACACCGACCGCCGGCGAGGTGGTCGTGGACGGGACTCCCCTCTCCGGCCTCGGGGACAAGGCACTCACCGCGCTGCGCCGCGAACGGGTCGGCTTCGTCTTCCAGGCGTTCAACCTGGTGCCGACGCTCACCGCCCAGGAGAACATCACGCTGCCGTTGAGCCTCGCGGGCCGCAAGGCCGACAGTGAGTGGTTCGACCTGGTCGTCGACACCGTCGGCCTCCGCGACCGGCTGGACCACCGGCCGAGCGAGATGTCGGGGGGCCAGCAGCAGCGGGTCGCCTGCGCCCGCGCGCTGATGGGCAAGCCGTCGATCGTCTTCGCCGACGAGCCGACCGGCAACCTCGACAGCACGTCCAGCGCGGAGGTGCTGGCGTTCCTGCGCCGCAGCGTGGACGAGTTCGACCAGACCATCGCGATGGTCACCCACGACCCCGTCGCCGCGTCCTACTGCGATCGCGTCATCTTCCTCGCCGACGGACAGGTCGTGGACGAGCTCACCGAGCCGAACCAGGAGCGGATCCTGGAGCACATGACCGAGCTCCAGGTGGCCGCTGCACGGGCCGGGGGTGCCTGACCCGTGTGGCGACTGACCCTGCGCAACCTGCTCGCCCGCAAGATGCGCCTGGTGATGAGCGGCCTGGCGATCGTGCTGGGCGTTGCCTTCCTGTCGGGCGTGCTGATGTTCAGCAACGGGCTCTCGTCGACCTTCGACGGCATCATCTACGGCTCGACGCCCGACGGCGTGGTGCGCGCGGCCGACACCGAGTCCTTCTCCGGTGGCGAGTTCGGCACCGGCACGGCGACCCTCACGCCTGACGCCGTCTCCGACCTCGAGGCGCTGCCCGAGGTCGAGCGGGCCGACGGCGGTGTCGACGGGTTCGGCATGAGCCTCCTGGCCTCCGACGGCTCCCTGGTCGGCGGCACCGGCGCCCCCACGCTCGCGTTCAACTACACCGACACCTCCAACATGGCCGGCGAGCCGATCCTCGAGCTGACCGCCGGCGACTGGCCCGAACGGCCCGGCGAGATCATGCTCGACGACGGTGCCGCCGAGGCCGGTGACTACGCGGTCGGCGACGAGGTCCGGCTGCTCGCGCCGTACGGCGAGCTGGAGCGCACCGCCACCCTCGTCGGCACCGCCGAGTTCAACGGCGGCGGCACGGCGGGCGCCACCCTGCTGGTCTTCGACACCGAGGGCGCGCAGGAGCTGTTCCTGGACGGGCGCGACGAGTTCACCTCGATCAGCCTCACGGCGGCGGACGGCGTGACCCGCACCGACCTGGCCGATGCCGCCGAGGAGGTGGTGCCCGACGGCTTCGAGGCGGTCACGGGTGACACGGTCGCCGAGGAGTCGCAGGACGCCGTCGGTCAGTTCCTCGACGTGATCGAGACCTTCCTGCTCGTGTTCGCTGTCATCGCCGTCGTCGTGGGCGGTTTCATCATCGTCAACACCTTCACGATCCTGGTCGCCCAACGCAGCCGCGAGCTGGCACTGCTGCGCGCGCTCGGCGCGTCGCGCCGTCAGGTGGCCCGTTCGATGCTCCTCGAGGCAGCGGTGCTGGCGGTCGTCGCGTCGACCGTCGGGATCGGGCTCGGCTGGCTGCTCGCCCGCGGGCTGGCCGCTGCCTTCCGCGCGGTGGGACTCGACATCGCCGGGAGCGCGCTGACGCTCACGGCGAGCGCCGTCGTCGTCAGCTACGCCGCCGGCATCCTGGTGACCGTGCTGGCCGCCTACCTGCCGGCGCGCCGGGCCGGCAAGGTGTCGCCGGTGGCCGCGATGCGGGCCGACGCCACGCCGGAGCGGGGGTCGATGCGCCGGCGGACGGTCATCGGCGTCGTCGTGCTGGCCGTCGGTGCGGGCGTCGCCGCCCTCGGCGTCGGTGGGGCGCCCTACGCCTCCCTGCTGGTCGGTGTGGGGGCGTTGCTGTGGATCCTCACGATCGCCGCCATCAGTCCCGTCGTCGGCAGGCCGGTGGTCGTCGCGTGCCGCGCCGTGTTCGCGCGGCTCTTCGGCACCCCCGGCCGGCTGGCGGGCGAGAACGCGCTGCGCGACCCCCGCCGGACGGGAGCCACCGCCTCGGCGCTGATGATCGGCCTGGCGCTCGTCTCGACCATCGCGGTCCTCGCGGCCTCGCTCAACACGTCGGTCGACGACGTCGTCGACGAGGAGTTCACCGCCGACTTCCTCGTCCAGAGCAACACCTTCGTGCCCTTCTCGACGGCGATCGGCGACCGCATCGAGGACGTCGACGGCGTCGACGTGGTGAGCCGACAGCAGTGGGCGGCCGGCGAGATCGGCGGCGAACAGGTCTTCCTCGCAGGCAACGACGCCGAGTTCGGCGAGGTCTACGACCTCGACGTGGTCGCGGGCGACACCGATGTCAGCGGTGCCGAGGCCGTGCTCACCGACACCTTCGCACGCGACCGCGGCTGGGAGGTCGGCGACACCTTCGAGGTCGCCTTCCCCGCCGGGGCGACACTGGAGCTGCGGATCGCCGCACTCGTCGAGCCCACCGAGACCACGGCCGACGTCTCGCTCCCCCTCGGCCAGCTCAGCGAGGCGGGGATCAAGCGGCAGGACAGCATCCTCAGCATCCTGATCGCACCGGGCGCGGACGCCGGAGCCGTCCAGGCCGATCTGGAGGACGCGGTCGGCGACGCCCCGGTCGTCGGCGTCTTCGACAAGGAGGGCTTCGCCGACGAGATCCGCGGGCAGGTCAACCAGCTGCTCTACATGATCTACGGCCTGCTCGCGCTCGCGATCGTGATCGCCGTCATCGGCATCATCAACACGCTCGGGCTGAGCGTGATCGAGCGCACCCGCGAGATCGGGCTGCTCCGTGCGATCGGGCTCAACCGCGCCGGCCTGCGCCGCATGGTGACGCTGGAGTCGGTCACCATCGCCGTCCTCGGGGCGGTGCTCGGCATGGCGCTCGGCCTGCTCATCGGCACCCTGCTGCGCGACACGCTCTCCGACGATCTCACCAGCCTGGGGATGCCGGCGGGCCAGCTGGCCGTCTTCGCCGTGATCGCGGTGGTCGTGGGGGTCCTCGCTGCGGTGCTGCCGGCGGTCCGGGCGTCCCGGCTCAACGTGCTGGAGGCGATCGCGGAGGAGTGAGGCGCGCCGGGACGGTTGTTCGTGCGCGCCGGGGAGAGGGCCGGGGCCACCGACCCGCTACGCCAGCGCCACCAGATCGGCGTAGTCGTCGTTCCAGAGGTCCTCGTCACCGTCGGGGAGCAGCAGCACCCGGTCGGGCTCCAGTGCCTGCACCGCGCCCTCGTCGTGGGTGACCAGGACGATCGCGCCCTCGTAGGAGCGGATCGCGGCGAGCACCTCCTCCCGAGACGCCGGGTCGAGGTTGTTGGTCGGCTCGTCGAGCAGCAGCACGTTGGCGGAGGACACCACGAGGATGGCGAGGGCCAGGCGGGTCTTCTCGCCGCCTGAGAGTACGCCGGCCGGCTTGTGGGCGTCGTCGCCGGAGAAGAGGAACGACCCCAGCACCGAGCGGGCCTCGGTGTCGGTCAGGTCGGGGGCCGCCGTACGGAGGTTCTCCAGCACGCTGCGGTTGACGTCGAGCGTCTCGTTCTCCTGGGCGTAGTACCCGATCTTGAGGCCGTACCCGGGATCGACCTTGCCCGTGTCAGGCTCGTCCACGCCGGCGAGGATCCGCAGCATCGTGGTCTTGCCGGCACCGTTGAGCCCGAGGATGACGACCCGCGAGCCCTTGTCGATGGCGAGGTCGACGTCGGTGAAGACCTCGAGCGAGCCGTAGGACTTCGACAGCTCCTGCGCCGTCAGCGGCGTCTTGCCGCACGGCGCCGGCTTGGGGAAGGCGATCCGGGCGACCTTGTCGGCCTGTCGCTCGCCCTCGACCCCGGCGAGCAGCCGCTCGGCGCGCTTCAGCATCGACTGGGCGGCCTGTGCCTTCGTGGCCTTGGCCCGCATCTTGTTGGCCTGGTCGGTGAGCGTCTTGGCCCTGCTCTCGGCGTTGGCCCGCTCCCGCTTGCGGCGCTTCTCGTCGGTCTCCCGCTGCTGCAGGTAGGCCGACCAGCCCATGTTGTAGACGTCGATGACGGCCCGGTTGGCGTCGAGGTGCAGCACCCGGTTGATCGTGGCGTCCAGCAGGTCGGTGTCGTGGCTGATCACGACCAGCCCTCCGGCGTAGGACGCCAGGAAGTCGCGCAGCCAGACGATCGAGTCGGCATCGAGGTGGTTGGTCGGCTCGTCGAGCAGCATGGTCTCCGCGTCGGAGAAGAGGATCCGCGCGAGCTCGACCCGGCGGCGTTGGCCACCCGAGAGCGTCTTCAGCGGCTGTCCGAGCAGCCGGTCGTCGATGCCGAGGCTGTGCGCGATCGTGGCCGCCTCGGCGTCCGCGGCGTAGCCGCCACCCGCGTGCAGGTCGGCGTCGGCGCGGTCGTAGCGCCGCATCGCGCGCTCCCGGACCGCCGGGTCGTCGCTGGCCATCTCCTGCTCGGCCGCCCGCAGCCGTCGTACGGCGTCGTCGAGGCCGCGTGCGGAGAGGATCCGCTCGCGGGCGATCTGGTCGGGGTCGCCGGAGCGCGGGTCCTGGGGGAGGTAGCCGATCTCACCGCTCCCCGTCACCGAGCCGGACGCGGGCAGCGCCTCGCCGGCGAGGATCTTGGTGAGGGTGGTCTTGCCGGCGCCGTTGCGACCGACCAGGCCGACCTTGTCGCCCGCGGCGACACGGAAGCTGACGTCCTCCATCAGGAGCCGGGCACCGGCCCGGACCTCGAGCTGGTGAACGGTGATCATGACGTCGGGAAGTGTCCCACGGGCCGGCTCGCCCGCCGAAACCGACGCCGCGGTCTGCCCCGTCGGTGCTGGTGGTCACAGGTCGAGGAGCGCCTCGATCTGGGGATACTGCCGTTGCAGCGCTCGCAGGTGCGGCGCGACAGCCGGGTGCCGGTACTTGCCGCTGAGTGCCCCCTCACCCCCGGCGACGCGGGCCAGCGCCCACTCCGCACGGCTCAGTGCGGTGAACACCGCAACCACCTGCGCACCGAGGCGCACGTCGTCCGGACCTGCGATCCCGTCGCGGAGCCCCATCCGGTAGGCGTCGAGCAACGGCTCGAACTCCTCCCGGGCGGACAGGGCGAGGTAGCCGAGGTCGCCACCGACGGGCCCGGTGCCGAGCGTCCCCCAGTCGATCGCCAGCGCGTCCTCGCCCTCACGGCCCGGCAGGTTGGCCGGCGTCGGGTCGCCGTGCTGCAGCACCTGGGGCAGTCCGTCGAGCAGATCCAGCATCACGCCGCGCCGGGACCACAGGTGCTCGGCGATGTCGGCGACGGCCGTGCGTGCCAGCGTCGGCCAGCCGCCGCGCCGCTCCACCCGGGCGAGCCGGTCCCGCAGCAGCCGGCACGCCAGGAACCGCGGGCGCACCGGGTCGGCGCCGGCGAAGCGGCCGAGCGCGATCGCCCGGAACAACCCGCTGGACGCGGCGTCCTCGACCCAGTCCCGGACGATCGTGATGCCCTCGGCGTCCTCCTGCACGGACGCCGCGACCGACCGGAGGCCCGGCGTGGTCGATGTGAGCCCGGTGGCCAGCACGTCGGCCTCCCGGCGCCAGTAGCCGACGTGCGCGGGATCCGAGAGCGCGCCGGGATCGCCGGGCTGGGGTGCGCCCAGCCGCTTGACCACGACCGGACGCCCGCCGAGCGCGGTGCGCCAGACCCCCACGGTGGAGGGCCCACTGCCGCCCGGCAGCTGATGCCAGTCCGGCTCCGGCTGCCACATGTCCAGCAAAGATAATGCCGGGATGGAGATCGTGCGGGACGACCCGCTGCGCGACGACGTCGCCTTTCTGCTCACCGAGCACCTCACCGAGATGCGGGCCACCTCACCGCCCGAGAGCGTGCATGCGCTGGACGCGGCCGCCCTGGCGACGCCGGAGGTGTCGTTCTGGACCCTCCGGGAGGACGGCGTGCTGCTCGGCTGTGGTGCGCTGCGGACGATCGACACCGGCCACGGCGAGATCAAGTCGATGCGCACCGCCACCGCAGCGCGCCGACGCGGCGTCGCCGCCCAGCTGCTCGACCACCTGGTCGCCACCGCTCGCGCCCGGGAATGGAGCCGGGTCAGCCTCGAGACCGGGAGTCAGGACTTCTTCGCACCTGCTCGGGCGCTCTACGCCTCCCGCGGCTTCGTGCGGTGCGGGCCGTTCGAGGGGTACGACGACGACCCGCACAGCACGTTCATGACGCGCTACCTCTGATCGGCGTTCTCGACCCGCACCTGCAGCGCCCGGGCGTCGACGACGGCGGCGTCGAGCACCGCCCGCTTCGGATCCGGTACGGCGAGCCACGGGCCCGTCACCCGGCCGGCCCGGAGCCGAGGATCGGCGAGCACCTCGTCGACCGCGGCGTGATCACCCCCGACGACGACCGTCCGGCAGCCGTCCAGGATCCGCGCCGCATGGTCGGCCGCCGCCTCGAACGCCTCCCGGGCCTGCTTCTCGCGTCGCCGGGCGAACCGCTGCTGGGACTGGCCCCCGGCCTTGGTGCGACCCTGCACGTGCCGGCGGCCCACCTTCGAGTCCACCAGCTGCTCCCCCGTCAGCCGCGCGATCGCGAAGCCGCCCTTGCGGACCAGCAGCACGCCCCAGTCGCCCGGGACCGTTGCCGCGGCGGCGAACGCGCCCGCGTCCGCGCCGCCTGCATACTCGCCCCCGAACGGCAGCCTCGCCGCGAACCACGACCCGTCGGCGGCCTCGCCGCGCAGCCCGCCGTCGCTGACCGTCAGTCCGGTCGCGCCGTGGCGGGTCTCGAAGTTCGTCACCCACCGTGACCAGCGCGCGGAGGGGACCAGGATCTCGGGCACGCTGCGACGGTAGCGGATAGAACGTGTTCTAGAATCCCGCCGTGAGCACTCTGCACCCGTGCGCCCCGGTCGGGCTCGACTTCATCGCCCATGCACCGTTCCGCTTCGCCAACGCCGTGGACCTGGCCGTCACGCCCGAGCAGCTGTGGGAGGTGCTGACCGACGCCGCCGCCTGGCCGCGGTGGGCCACGGTGATCACCGGTGTGAGGTGGACCAGCCCGGCGCCGTACGGCGTCGGCACCACCCGCACCGTGACCATGCGGGGCGGACTGGTCGGCGAGGAGGAGTTCCTGGCCTGGGAGCCGGGGAAGCAGATGGCGTTCCGGTTCAACCGTGCGTCCACCCGGGCGATCACCGCCTTCGCCGAGCTCTACGAGATCGTGGAGACGGCGGACGGCTGCCGGCTGACCTGGACGCTGGCACAGCGCCCGGCCGGGGTCTCCCGGCTGACGATGGCGCCGATGCGACCGCTGCTGAACCTCGTGTTCCGCCGGTTCCTGAGCAACCTGCGCCGCTACACCGACGAGCGGTACGACCGCGGGTAGGTCGCGGCTCACTCCTGGTAGACGACCTCGAACCGCTCCAGCACCACGGGCATGTCACGGGAGAACCCGTGCTCGTGGGCGGCGTGCTCGGTGAAGAACCGCTCGCGCTCGGCTCGCCAGTGCTCGAGCGACCGGTCCCCCTCCCCCTCCAGCCGAGCGTGCTCGGCGTCGACCTCGTCGAAGGCGACCACCCGGACGTCGGTGGTGACGATCAGCGCCCGTGGCACTCCGGCGCTGTCGAGCACGATGCCGAGCGTGCCGACCTCCGGGAGCGACTCGTCCTCGGCCTCGTAGTCCCACCGTGCGCTCGCCGTCGCGGTCTTGGTGCCGTCGAGCACCAGGCCGAGCAGCTCGTCGGCATGCACGGGCGTGGCACCGAAGGACCACGCAGGTGGTGGCAGCGACTCCTCGGGCGTCGGCCCGAAGTAGCCGGGGATCAACGTGAGCCGACCCCGGCGCTTGGCGATCTCCCAGAATGCCGCGATCGCCGCATCCTGGGCAGATCCGGTGTCCTCCGCTGGCTCGGCCATCCCGCGATCATTCCATCCTGCGCCAAGCCTGGCGCCCGTTTTCGCGTCGCCGCATCGGGTACCGCCCGATCATGAGACTCGATCCGGTGAGAAGCATCTTCCAACGGCCGGGACCGTTCCTGAGCGCCTACGTCGACGTCACCAGGAACTCGGAGTCCGGCGCCCATCACGTGCAGACACGCTGGGAGCACGTACGGACCCAGCTGGTCGAGCAGGGCGCACCGCAGTCCCTGGTCGACCATGTGGGGAGCCGCGTCCTGGAGCCGACCGGAGCGGCGGGTGACAACGCGCGCTTCGTCGTCGCCACCGACGACGGGGTGCTCGTCGACGACGTCGTGCCAGGGCTGCCCCATGACGAGCACGGCACGTGGTCGCCCTTGCCGGACATCGGTGCCTGGATCGTCGACCGCGACCTGGACCTTCCGGTCCTGGTCGTCCTGGCCGACCATGCCGGCGCCGACCTCGTGCTCCACCGGCCCGGACCGGGGGGTGGCACGGAGGAGAGTCAGGTCGACGGCACGACCGAGCACCTGCACAAGGTCCGGCACCCTCGCGTCGGTGGCCGCTTCGGGGGCGGTGCCGGGCCCGCCGAAGGCGAGCATCTCCGTGGCGACCTCCAGCGGCACACCGAGGAGGTGTGGCAGCACAACGCGCGCCTGGTCGCTGCCGAGGTCGACCGGCGCGCGGACGAGGCACCGCTCATCGTGCTCGCCGGCGACCCCCGCGCCTGCGCCGACGTTCGTCACGCGCTCGGCACGGCGGCGCGGCAGCGACTCGTCGAGGTCGATCACGGTCAGCGGAGCACCGGATCCTCGGAGGCCGGCCTGGAGCACGACGTACGACGGGTGGCTCGCGACGCCGCCGTCGCCGGCCGCGTGCGACTGGTGCACGAGTACGACGAGCGCACCGGGCGTGGCGGCGGCGTGACCTCAGGCGTGGGCGACACGCTCGCCGCCGCCGTGCAGGGCCAGGTGGAGACCCTGCTGCTGGATCCCGACACCGCAGCGCGGACGAGGGTCCGTCCGGACGACATCGACGGCCTGACCCTGCCGGAGCCGGTCGACCCCGCGGCCGAGCTCCGGGCCGACCAGGTGGCCGTGGCGGCTGCCGCGCGCACCGGCGCCGACGTCTGCGTCGCGGGGCCACATGTCCTCCCGTCGGACGGCGTCGCCGCCCTGCTCAGGTGGATCGGCTGACCGGCACGAGCGGTTCCTGGCCCGGGCCCGCCCGAGCCGGGGCCGGAAGCGGCAGGAGGCGTCCTGCCCGCCCCCCTTGCCTTCCCGTGGTTCACTGAGTCGCAGGTCCCGCGGTGTGCAACGGACCGCCAGCAGTCAGGAGGTCCGGATGAGCCGCAATGCGGATGACTTCGCCGAGTTGGCGCTCTCGCTCCACCAGGAGCCCACGTTCGACGAGACCGTCGAGCGCGTCCTCGAGTTCGCCCTGAAGGCGGTCGACTGCACCTACGCCGGGGTGGTCTTCGTCGGCCGTCAGCAGGAGATCGAGACCGTCGCGCCGACCCATCCCATCGTCGAGAAGCTCGACCGGATGCAGACCGAGCTCGGCGAGGGCCCGGACGTGGCCGCCGACCGCGAGCGTGACTGTCTGGTCGTCGACGACCTGCGCGCCGACCTCCGGTGGCCGCGGTGGGCCGCGGCGGCGGCGGACGCCGGCGTCCGCAGCATGCTCGGCGCGCGGGTCTACGTCAGCTCGAGCACGATCGGCAGTCTCAACCTCTACGACCCCCGGCCGCAGCACTTCAGCACCGCGGACCGGCAGGTGGCCCACATCCTCGCCCGCCACGCCGCCGTCGCGCTGGACACCAAGCAGGACTCGGAGAACCTCTGGCGTGCGATCGACGCGCGCAAGGTGATCGGCCAGGCGCAGGGCATCCTGATGGAGCGCTACGACCTCGACGCCGGCCAGGCCTTCGCCGTGCTGCGGCGCTACTCCCAGGACCACAACGTCAAGCTCCACGACGTCGCTCTCCGCCTCATCGAGAAGCGGACCCTGCCGAGCTGAGGGTCGTGGGCGCGGGCGCATCGATGCGCGCCAGATCGGGCACGGTCCTTCTGTCGCGATGCGAGAGGAGCCGGACATGAGCGAGCAGACCATCGTCGACGAGCTGCTGGCGCGGCACGGTGTCACGTTCGCGGAGCAGGCCGGCATCACGCTGCGTGACAAGCCGTCGCCGCTCTATCAGCTGCTCGTCCTGACCCTGTTGTCGGCCGCGCGGATCCGCGCGGACGTCGCGGTCAACGCCGCGCACGAGCTGTTCGAGTCCACGGGCAGGACTCCGGAGAGGATGCGCGAGGCCACGTGGCAGCAACGCGTCGACGCTCTCGGGCGCGGCGGCTACCGTCGGTACGACGAGAGCACCGCAACCCGCCTGCAGGAGGGCGCCGACCTGCTGCTGGACGAATGGCACGGCGACCTCCGCCGGATCCGGCCGGCCGAGCACTCCGAGGTCCCCGCCCTCCGGAGCGCGCTGACCCGGTTCCCCGGGATCGGGCCGACCGGAGCCGACATCTACTGCCGGGAGGTGCAGGGCGTCTGGCCGGAGGTGGCGCCGTACTTCGATGACCGCGCACTCCAGACCGCGGACGAGCTCGGGCTTCCGACCGATCCCTCCGAGCTCGCCGACCTCGTCGACCGCTCCCGCCTGCCCGAGCTCTCGACCGCCCTGGTGCGGATGGGCTGACCTCCGGTCACTCCCGGTGGTGCGGTGGCTCCGTGTGGTGCTCCACGACCCGCTCGCGTCGCGACATCAGGCCCCAGACGAGAGACAGCGTCAGCGCCAGTGCGCCGGCGACCAACAGCAGCAGGCCGAGCCGCTCGTCCGCGATCCCAGGGATGTCGTAGGCGACCACATCGAGCAGCAGCACGAGTCCGGCAAGACCGAGAACGATGCCGAGGCCGATGACCATGATCCACCCTCCTTCGCTCGGGTCCGGGGCGACGACTCGCCACCCCGTGGGGTTCGGGATGGTCCCGTACCCCGACCGCCGCGCCGCATGCGCGGCCGGAGGACGCCCCCGGCCACGCCGTGGACCCGACGGGGTTCCGGGTCACGTCCTTGAAGCGTGCCCGGTCGCGTGGTTGGGTGGGAGGTGGATCGACGGGTGGTCCCATCACGTGCCACGCGACGAACTCTCCTCAGGAGGTGTTTGCCGTGAGGCGAACCTCCCTTTCATCCCCGACCACCTCCACGTCCCGGCAGGGTTCCCGGCGCCGCAGGCGTTCCCAGGAGCGACGCGAGCAGACCGCCGCTCTCCTGGAGCGGGCGCACCAGGCACCGCCGGCGGAGCGGGCGCAGTGCGAACAGTCGGCCATCGAGCTCAACATGGGGGTGGCCCGGGACGTCGCCCGACGCTTCCGCGGGCGCGGCATCGCGGACGAGGATCTCCAGCAGGTCACGCATCTCGGCCTCGTCAAGGCCGTGCGCTCCTACGACCCGACGAAGGCGAGCGACCTGCTCACCTTCGCGGTGCCGACGATCCGCGGTGAGCTGCGACGCCACTTCCGCGACCAGGGCTGGATGGTGCGGCCGCCGCGGTCCATCCAGGAGCTGCAGGCCAAGGTCACCGCGGCCGAGGGCGAGCTCTGCCAGCAGCTGGAGCGCACACCACGGGCCGATGAGATCGCCGACCACCTCGACGTCGACACCGAGCAGGTCATCGCCGCGCAGGCAGCGAACGGATGCTTCGCACCGGCGTCGCTCGACGATGCCGGTCCGTCGGGGGACGACACGCCCGTCGTCGACCGTCTCGGGGGCGTCGACCAGGGGTTCGAGCGCGCGGAGGCCCGGATCGTGCTCCGGCCGCTGCTGCGAGGCCTGACCCGCCGGGAGCGCCGCATCCTGGACCTGCGGTTCTGCCACGGGTGGAACCAGGCCGAGATCGGCGCCGACATCGGCGTGACCCAGATGCAGGTCTCCCGCCTGCTCCAGCAGATCCTCGCCCGGCTCCGCAGCCAGCTGGAGCGGGGCGTCCCGGCGTGCCCGAGCCCGTGACAGCGGGTTTGCGGACACCCCGAATCGGCTACGGAACCCACGAGGACCGCACGACCGACACGAGGAGGCGACATGCCACAGAACGCGATGCAGGGCCGCACCGTGGCCTTCCTGACGGCGACCGAGGGGATCGAGCAGGTCGAGCTCACCGAGCCGTGGCAGGCGGTCGCGGCCTCCGGCGGCTCGCCGGTCCTGCTCTCGACCACGCCGGGTGAGGTGCAGGCGTTCGAGCACCTCGATCGTGCCGGGCGCTTCAGCGTGGACGCGGTCGTGGCCGATGCCGATCCCGACCAGTACGACGCGCTGGTGCTGCCCGGCGGGGTCGCCAACGGCGACCAGCTCCGCACCGACGAGGACGCGGTCCGCTTCGTCCAGGCCTTCGTGGCGTCCGGGCGCCCGGTGGCCGCGATCTGCCACGCGATCTGGTCGCTCGTGGAGGCGGACGTCGTCCGGGGTCGCACCGTCACCTCCTGGCCCAGTCTCCAGACCGACGTCCGCAACGCGGGCGGCAACTGGGTGGACCAGGAGGTGGTGGTCGACGGCAACCTGGTCACCAGCCGGAAGCCGGAGGACATCCCGGCGTTCACCGCCGAGCTCGAGGGCCTGGTCGCACGGCTCGACCAGGCCGGCACGGTCGGCTGATCCCGGGGGCGACGCCGGTGACCGGAACAGGGTCACCTGACACGTGTGGCCGGACGGCCAGAAGCCGACGCGGTCACGCCCTGACGCCCACCGGCCAGCGGGGAGGAGATCACATGACATCCGGCACCAGGCGCACCGTGGGCGAGCACACCATCGAGGTCGCCCGCCCGGACAAGGTGCTCTTCCCCGACGACGGCATCACCAAGCTCAACCTGGTCGACCACTACGCCCGGATGGCCGAGGTGATGCTCCCCTACGTGCAGCACCGCCCGCTCACGCTCCAGCGGTTCCCCGACGGCATCGGCGAGTCCGGGTTCTACGAGAAGAAGGCACCCGCTCACCTCCCCGCGTGGATCCGACGGGTGCGGGTCGACACCGCCGGCGGCAGCCAGGAGCAGGTCAGCTGCGATGACCAGGCGACCCTCGCCCAGCTCGCTGAGCAGGCGTGCCTGACGCCGCACATGTGGCTGTCCACCGTCGACCACCTCGACCGGCCGGACCAGATCGTGTTCGACCTGGATCCGTCCGCCCCCGGCGTCGCGAAGGTCCAGCACGCCGCACACGCGGTCGGCGCCCTGCTCGACGAGCTGGGCCTGACGTCGTACGTCAAGACCACCGGGTCCCGGGGCTTCCACGTGCACGTCCCGCTGCGGGTCGGCCCGGACTTCGACCGGGTCCGCGCGTTCGCGCGCGAGGTGGCGCACGCCGCGGTCGAGCGCGACCCCGGCCGGCTGACGATCGAGCAGCGCAAGCGCCGGCGCGGCGATCGCGTGTTCGTCGACGTGCTGCGCAACGGATACGGGCAGACGACCGTCCCGCCGTACGCCATCCGGGCCCGGGCCGGCGCGCCCGTGGCCACTCCGCTCAGCTGGTCGGAGGTGGGCTCGACGGCGCCCGACCGCTACCGGATGTCCAGCGTCCGCCGGCGGCTCGGCCAGCGAACCGATCCCTGGCGCGGCTTCGCCCGCCACCGGCAGGTGCTGGAGACCGCGATGGACCGCCTCGAGTCCCTGTGAGCCCGATCCAGGAGATTGTGATGCCCACCGTCACCCGGCAGCTGATCGACAGCCACCTCGTCGACGGACACCCGTCCCCCGGTGCCGAGATCGGCCTCCACATCGACCAGACCCTCACCCAGGACGCCACCGGCACCATGGTGATGCTCGAGCTCGAGGCGATGCGGCTGGACCGGGCACGCACGGACGTGTCCGTGCAGTACGTCGACCACAACCTGCTCCAGTCCGACAGCCGCAACGCCGAGGACCATGCCTTCCTCCGGTCGGCGTGCCGACGCTTCGGGCTGTGGTACTCCAAGCCGGGCAACGGGGTGTCGCACCCGACGCACATGCAGCGGTTCGGCGTCCCCGGCACGACCCTGGCCGGCAGTGACAGCCACACGCCGGCCGCCGGCTCACTCGGCATGCTCGCCATCGGCCTCGGTGGCATCGAGGTCGCCCAGGCGATCGCCGGGGAGCCGGTCCATCTCCGGATGCCCGAGGTGTGGGGCGTGCGTCTCACCGGACGGCTCCCGGACTGGGTCAGCGCGAAGGACGTGATCCTGGAGATGCTGCGTCGCCACGACGTGAAGGGCGGCGTGGACCGGGTCATCGAGTACCACGGTCCCGGCGTCGCGACGCTCTCCGCCATGGACCGCCACGTGATCGCCAACATGGGGGCGGAGCTGGGCGCCACCAGCTCGGTCTTCCCGTCCGACGACCGGGTTCGCGAGTTCCTGGCTGCGGAGGGACGCGAGCACGACTTCGTCGAGATCCTCGCCGACGCCGAGGCGGATTACGACGTCGACGAGGAGATCCACCTCTCAACCCTGGAGCCGCTCGTCGCTCTGCCCGGCTCGCCGGGCAACGTCGTCCCGGTCGCCGACGTGGCGGGCACCGGGATCGAGCAGGTCGTGATCGGGTCATCGGCGAACCCCGGCCTGCGGGACTTCGCCGCCGCCGCAGCGATCGTGCGCGGCCGCCAGACCCACCCCGGCGTCTCGTTCGACGTGAACCCGACGTCTCGTCAGATCCTGCAGGACCTCACCCGGATGGGGGCCACCTTCGACCTGATCGGCGCGGGAGCCCGGCTGCACCAGTCGGGGTGCCTCGGCTGCATCGGGATGGGACAGACGCCGACGAGCCACGGCCACAGCCTGCGAACGATGCCACGGAACTTCCCGGGCCGCTCGGGGACACCGGACGACCACGTCTACCTGTGCTCGCCGGAGACGGCGGCCGCCTCCGCGCTCACCGGGGTCATCACCGACCCACGGGAGCTGGCCGGCCGGCTGGCGCTGGACGCGACATCGCCCGCGCTGCCCGCGACGTCGAGCGTCAACACCGAGATGCTCGAGCCGCCGCTGCCGGCCGACGAGGCTGCCGACGTCGATCTGGTGAAGGGTGGGAACATCGCCGACCTGCCGGAGCTCACGGCGTTCCCCGACACCGTCGACGCCCCGGTGCTGATCGATGTCGGCGACAACGTGTCGACCGACACCATCATGCCGGCCGGGGCTGAGGCGCTCCCCTATCGCAGCAACATCCCCGAGCTCGCGACCTTCGCGTTCCGCGACGTCGACCCCCGGTACGGCGAACAGGCCCTCGAATGCCGGGACGACACCGGCCACATCATCGTCGGAGGAGCGACCTACGGGCAGGGCTCCTCGCGCGAGCATGCCGCTCTCGCTCCCCGCTACCTGGGCCTGCGCATGGTCGTCGCCGAGTCCTTCGCCCGGATCCACTGGCAGAACCTCGTCAGCTTCGGCGTGCTGCCGGTGGAGTTCGAGGACCCGGCCGACCATGCTGCCGTCGCGGTGGGCGACCGGCTCGTCCTGAGTGATGTCCGCGCTGCCCTCGAGGGACCCACGATGGAGCTGCGCAACGCCACGCAGGACACCTGCTACCGGGTGCGCCACCGGTTGTCGCAGCGTCAGATCGAGGTGCTGCTCGCCGGCGGCCTGGTGCCGCGGCTGCG
>CAZJDU010000005.1:61445-72661 GCA_964544855.1 uncultured Nocardioides sp. | reverse complement strand
CGAAGGTGGTCGTCTCTTCGGGTGTTCCGGCCGACCCCCAGACGGCCGGAACACCCTCAGGTCAGGCCGTTTGTCGCCCAACCTGAAACAGTGGCACCGAGCGAGCCGAGGAAACTACTCACGGCGGTGCCGAACACGAGAACGCCTGCGATAACGATCGTTGCGACCATCGCGGCCAGGATCGCGTACTCGGTAGCCGTCGCTCCCCGCTCCAGACAGCGGCGGAACAGAATGTCGGTCATCAGCATTCTCGGTGCCTCTAGGTCGGGCGTCAGGTGAGGCCGTTTGTCGCCCAGCCCTGAACCGTGGTGCCGATGCTAGTGAAGAACGCGGTCAGCGCGTTTCCGAAGATCAGCACACCGCCGAGGATGACGAATGCGATCAGGGCGATGAGCAGGCCGTACTCGGTCGCCGTGGCCCCACGCTCGTCCTTCGCGCGCGGGCCGACGTTGAGCATCAGCGCCATCATCGTGAACTTCTCGATCATGGTGATTCCTCCGTGTCCCCGGGGCGGACCCGGTGTCCGCCTCGTTGGTTCCTACTCTTCCGTGGTGTTCAGTTGTGTGGTATCGGCCGAACGGTTCGGCGTCAGGGGCGGACTAGTCACTCGGGACTAGTCCGCCCGGTCAGCGGGTCTCCTGGCTGGGCAGCAGGCCCCACTTGACCGCCCGCATCACGGCCTGGGCGCGGTTGGCCGCGCCGAGCTTGGAGTAGATGCGGGACAGGTGGGTCTTGATCGTCGACTCGGAGATGAAGAGCTGGCGGGCGATCGCGCCGGCGGCGAGCCCCTCGGCGACCAGCGCCATGATCTCCTTCTCCCGCGCCGAGAGCTGTGGCACCGGGGTCGGGTCGCGGCGCTGCTGGCGCAGCACCTCGTCGAGGTCGCGGGCGGTGAAGGTCAGCGGGCTGCGATGGGCGCGACGCGCGGCGTCGATCACCTCGGTGCGCGGTGTGTCCTTGCCGACGAGGGCGGAGGCTCCCGCCTTGAGCGCGGCGAGCAGCATCTCCTCGCTCGGGTCCATGGTGAGCACCACGATGCCGAGCGTCGGGTCGGCCTGCCGCAGCTCGGTGGCCAGCTCGATGCCGGTGCCGTCGGGCATCCGCACGTCGAGCACCACCACGTCCGGTCGCGCGCTCGCGATGGCGTCACGCGCCTCGGCGACGGTGCCGGCCTCGGCGACCACCTCGAGGTCCTCCGCGGCGTCACATGCGCGGCGCAGCCCGTCGCGGATCAGCTGGTGGTCGTCGACCAATGCGATGCGGATCATCCCCGGTGCTCCTCCTGGGCGTGCGCCGGCTGGTCGACCTGCGCGGGAGCGTGCCGTCGCCGCTTGAAGGGCCCCGATCCCTGTTGGTCGAGGAGTGCGGGGCTTTCCTGCTCGAGCCGCGCGGAGCGAGGAACGAGCGGAGTGGGATTCGAGACCGCGCCATCCGTCCTCACGACGACCCGCGTCCCACCATCGGCCCGCGCCTCCGTCGCCAGCTCTGCCCCGGCGCGGCTCGCCCGCTCATGCATCGTGTGCAGTCCGTAGTGGCCGTCCCGAACCCGGGGCAGGCCCCCGGAGCCGTCGTCCTCGACCGAGAGCTCCAGCTCGCGGCCGTCGGTGCGATAGCCGATCCAGACGTTGGCCGCGTGCGCGTGCTTGCGCACGTTGCTGACCGCCTCCTGCACGATCCGCAGCAGCTCCGCCTCCTGGGTGGGCTCCAGCGGAGGGCCGGTGACGTCGAGGTCGAGGTGCACCTCCAGGTCGCCGAGCCGATCGATCTGGTCGGCGTAGGAGCGCAGGGCACTGCTCAGGTCGCCCGCGTCGAGGCCGTGGCGCAGCTCGAAGATCGAGTGCCGCAGCTCGCGGACCACGCGGGTGATCTCGACGCGCAGCCGGTCCGCGGTCTCGCGGGTAGCGGCGTCGGGGCTGCTGGCGGCGAGGTCGTCGACGAGATAGCCGATGGCCGCGATCTCCTGGATCGCGCCGTCGTGCAGGTCACGGGCCAGCCGGTTGCGCTCCTCGGTGCCGGCCATCGCCCGGACGCCATCGAAGAAGAGCGCCGCCTCCAGCTGCACCGCGTGCTCGTCGGCCACCCGCTGGATCCGGCTGAGCTCGTCGCCACGCCAGCGCCGCGACCCGGTCACCACCACGCTGCCGAGCGCGCGGTCCCCGGTGCGCAGCGGCACGGCGACCATGTCCTGCTCCAGCAGCGAGGTGCCTTCCTGGGCGGCGCTGCGCGCGAGCTGGGCGACCTGGTGCGGGTCGGCCCCGACGGTCGTCGGAGCGCCGGCGACCGCCAGCGGCCGCACCGCGGCCGGGTCGCCCGTGAGGTAGACCGCGGCCACCGGACGCTCTGCTTCGTCCGGCACTTCGTCCGGCACCTCGACCGCGGTCACGACGGCGTAGGCCAGGGACCGGGCGGTGCTCACCAGGTCGAGGCTCCCCGGCTGGTCGCGGGTGACCTCATAGAGCTCTGAAGCCGCCCGACGGGCGGGCTCGAATGGCGCCTGCAGCACCTCGAGGGCCCGGAGTCGGCGGTTCTGTGCGGCTGCGAGCAGCCCGACGGCCGCGCCGACCGCGGCCCACACGGTCGCTGAGGCAGCGAGTTGCGCCCTGTCCTCCACGTTGGTGAGCGCCGCGCCGCCTGCGGTCACCGTGACGACCAGGGCTAGGACAGCGTTGAGCACACTGAGGGCGCCGAGGCGCAGTCCTGCCACTACCGGTGGCACCGCCACATAGACCAGCAGGGCACGGGACGTCTCGGTCGACGAAGTGATCACCGCGGCCGCAAGGCATGCCTCAGCCACCGGGATGAGTCGGGCGAGCGATGGCGCTGCGCCTAGGTCTACAAGGCATGCAACAGCCGCGACGATTGCGAGTGCACCGAGGGACAGCGCGACGTCGGCATTGAGACCCTCGCTGAGCGCTAGCCCGAGGCCGATCGAGAGCGCGACGACCCTGGCGAGGAGTGACGCTCGCCAGCCTGTTGGCTGTCGAACCATCGATCCGAGCAGGTGGATCGTCTGCGACCCATCGTCGACAGATGTGAGGCCCCACGCGCTCACAGCAGGTCGCCCACTGCGTCAGAGACCGTGAGAACCACCGGTCCAAAGATCATCAGGAAGATCGTGGGCAGGATGAAGAAGATCAACGGGAAGAGGATCTTGACCGGCATCTTCTGCGCCTTCTCCTCTGCCCGTTGCCGGCGACGGGTCCGCATCTCGTTGGCTTGCACCCGAAGGACTCGGGCGACCGGCACGCCGAAGGCGTCGGCCTGGACCATCGCCAGACAGAACGACTTCAGGTCCTTGATCGTCGAGCGCTCGGCCATCGCCCGCATTGCGTCAGCGCGACCGACGCCGATCTGCATCTCCTGCAGCAGCCGGGCGAACTCCTGCGCCAGCGGCCCCTTGGTGTCGCGAGCGACACGCCCAACCGCCGCGTCGAACCCGAGGCCGGCCTCCACCGAGATGCTGAGCAGGTCGAGCGCGTCGGGCAGGGCCTTGAGCATCGCGGACTCGCGCTTCTGCCCGGCGTTGGTGAGCAGGATGTTGGGCAACAGGTATCCGAATGTGCAGAGTGCGATACTCCCCAGCAGAGTCAGCGGCAGCGAGATGCCCTTGAGAGCGAGCACACTGAGCGTGAGTCCGCCGAAGACGCCAAGGCCGAGCGCCTTGAGGCCGAGGATCCGGTTCACGTCCCAGCCGATCGGGTTACCCGCGACATCGAGTCGATGCTGGATCTTGGCCGCAGCGTCAGCCCGGGTCAACGTCTTGCCCAGCCCAACCAGCCGCTGTCCGAGCGGAGCTAAGACCCGTTCGGCGAACGGCAGCTCCAGGTCCTTTTTCAGTGGTTCAGGCGCCGTGTCGATGGCGCGGATCGCGGCCAGCGTGCGGGCCGTGGAGCGCCGTTCGGCGGTCACGACCCCGATCACCGACAGAGCCAGGACCGCGGCAGAGAAGAGCAGAATGGCGCCAAGGGACAACAGCAACGTGGCACTCATCTCAGACCTCGATGCGGATCAGTCGCGACATCACGAAGAAGCCAAGTCCGAGCATCGCCAGCGCTAACGCGAGCATCACGATGCCGGGCACCGTCGTGTACATGGGTCGCACGAAGTCGGGCCGGACGAACAGCATGTAGAGGAACAATGCGGGTGGGAGCGCACCGATCACATACGCCGACATGCGGCCCTCGGCACTGAGGACCTGCACCTGGCGGCGCAGGTAGTCCCTTTCCCGCAGCGTGTCCGAGACGGTGGTCAGCAACTCAGCCAGGTTGCCGCCGACCTCGCGCTGGATCTGGATCGCCATCACCACCCAGGCGAAGTCCTGGCTGTCCATCCGCTGCGCCACGCCCTCGAGCGCGTCGGGCAGGTCGACGCCGAGCCGGGTCTCCGCCAGCGCGCGGCGCATCTCGCCGCGCATCGGCTCCGCGCCCTCGGTGACGACGGTGTCGATGGCCTGGGGCATCGACAGCCCGGCCGAGAGCCCGCCCGAGATCAGCTGCAGTGTCTCGGCGAGCTGCTCGTGGAAGGCCGCGCGCCGCTTGCTGTGGCGGTGCTTGAGCCAGAGCCACGGCGTCACCGCGCCCGCGATCAGCAGCAGCACGGCCAGCAGCGGACCCTGCAGCACGAAGCCGACGAAGCCGGCGCACACCGCGATGCCGGCGTGCAGCAGCAGCCATTCGGCGGCGGTCAGCTTGGAGCCGGCGCCCTGGAGCCGCAGCAGCAGCCGGGTCTCCAGGTCGCCCTCCACAACCCGCTCCGCGACCGCCACCGCGGAGTCGCGCAGCGTCGCGCCGGTGGTGCCGGCTCCAGCGGAGCCGCGACCGGTCGGGACGGTGTCGCCGGAGAAGTACGCCACCTGCCGCTGGGCCAGCGTCGGCCCCCGGTGGGCGCCGCCGAGCGCGATCCACAGGATGAAGGCGAGCCCGGCTGCGAGGGCGGCGGCCCCCGCCAACAGCGCGGGCGTGCCGAGCCCGAGGCCGCCGGGGTCGATCGAGGTGAGGCCACCGCTGGTCGCCGGCAGGGCGACCAGCGCCGCGTCGTCGTATGTCGTGCCGTCGGCGGTGACCGCGACCGCCAGGTCGGCCTCCTCACCGACGCCGTCGGGGCGGGGGAAGGTGACGACCCACTGGCTGGCGAAGGCGTCCGCCTGGTCGCGGAAGGCCGTGGTCAGCGCCTGCGGCTCGGCCGGCACCACCCGGCCGCCGCTGGCGTCCGCGATCTCGGCGAGCAGCTCCTGGTCCGCGGGCTGCCGCGAGAGCGACACCGCGTCGACCACGACGCCCGCGCCGGTGGCGGTGTCGGTGGCCTCCTCGAGCGAGGCGCCGTTGCCCTGGTCACGACCGTCGCTGAGCAGCAGCACCGAGCGCGCACCATCGTCGCCGGCGAGGTCGACCGCGTCGATCACCGCGTCATAGACCCGGGTGCCGCGGCTCAGCGTGATCTGGTCGATCACCTCGGCCAGCGCGTCGTGGTCGGTCGTCGGCTCGGTGACGTCGTGCACCCCGCGGGAGAAGGTCAGCAGGCCGATCCGCAGGTCGTCGGGGGCGGCGTCGATGTAGGCGAGCGCGGCCTCCCGGGCCGCCTCGATCCGCTCGCCGCGCATGCTGAGGCTGGCGTCCAGTGCGAGCACCGCCGTGCGGCCGATCTCGGTGCCCTCGACGGGCGACGCCGATGCGTCGATCGGCTCGCCGTCCACCGTCACCTCGATCGACTCCGGGTCGGGCGTGGCGCCCCGGGGGAGCCCGTCGAGCGCGAGCAGCATCGACACCGTGCCGTCGTCGGCGACCTCGACGTGGTCGATGTTGGTCTCGCCGTCCGCGTGGGCGGGCGCCGCGACGACCAGCGCACCGACGAGGACCGCTGACGCCGCGGCGCCGAGACGCCGCCAGGTCATCGTCGGACGCCGTTCGTGCCGAAGACCATCGGGTCGACGTGCACGCCATGGTCGGTGAGCTTGTCGAGGAAGCGCGGTCGCAGGCCGGTCGACTGCAGGTGGCCGAGCGCCCGGCCGTTGTCGTCGTAGCCGGCGCTCCAATCGAAGCGGAAGACGTCCTGGAGGGTGATCACGTCGCCCTCCATGCCGACCACCTCGGAGATCGCCACCAGGCGGCGGGTCCCGTCCTTGAGCCGGGTCTGCTGGATGATCAGGTCGATCGCGCTGGAGATCTGCTCGCGGATCGCCTTCGACGGCAGGTCCATGCCGGCCATCATCACCATCGTCTCGACGCGCGAGAGCGCGTCGCGCGGGCTGTTGGCGTGCACCGTGGAGATCGACCCGTCGTGGCCGGTGTTCATCGCCTGCAGCATGTCCAGCGCGGCCGCGTCGCGGATCTCGCCGACGACGATGCGGTCGGGGCGCATCCGCAGCGAGTTGCGCACCAGGTCGCGGATCGAGACCTGGCCCTTGCCCTCGATGTTGGCCGGGCGCGACTCCAGCCGCAGCACGTGCTCCTGGTGCAGCCGCAGCTCGGCGGCGTCCTCGACGGTGATGATCCGCTCGTCGGCGGGGATGAAGCTCGACAGCACGTTGAGCGTCGTCGTCTTGCCCGCGCCGGTGCCGCCGGAGACGAGGATGTTGAGCCGGCCGCGCACGCAGGCGTCCAGCAGGTTGGCCGACTGCACCGAGAGGGTGTCGAAGGCGATCAGGTCGTCCACGGTGTAGGGGTCGGCGGAGAACTTCCGGATCGTCAGCTTGGAGCCGTCCAGCGCCAGCGGTGGGATCACCGCGTTGACGCGGCTGCCGTCGGGCAGCCGGGCGTCGACCATCGGACTGGTCTCGTCGACCCGGCGGCCGACCTTGGCGACGATCTTGTCGATGGTGCGGCGCAGGTGGGCCTCGTCGGTGAAGCGGGCCTCGACGCGGAGCAGCTTGCCGTCGCGCTCGATGTAGATGTCCTCGTAGGTGTTGACCATCACCTCGGTGAGCGTGGGGTCGCGCAGGTAGGGCTCGAGCGGGCCGTAGCCGAGGATGTCGTCGGCGATCTCCTGCGAGAGCCGGGTGCGGTCGCTCGCCGACATCGGCTGGTCGTTGGTGGTGATCACCTGGTGCAGGGTCTGCCGCACCAGCGACTCCAGCTCGGAGGCGGTCATCTCGACGTCGTAGAGCTTGGGGCCGAGGGTGCCGACCAGCTGGGCGTGCACGTCCCGCTTGACGTCCGCGATCGGGTCCTTGGGCGTGGCCCGGCGCCGACCGGGCAGCTGGGTGGGGGAGGCCGGCGGCGGGCTCTCCTGCTCGGCGCGGGCCTGCTGGGCGCGCGCGAGGCGCTCGGCGAGACTCATTCGGTCACCTCCGTACGACGCCGGCGGCCGCGACCGCCGGGCTCGGGCGCGGCTCCGGCTGCTGGAGCGCGCAGGGCGGCGAGCACCTCGTCGGCGAGGCCTCGCAGGGTCTTGCTCACCTCGTGGCGCGGCTGGGCGGCGACGATCGCCTCGCCCTTGTTGACGCTGGTGAGCACGTCGCGGCTGGTGGGCAGCGTGGCGGCCACGCCGATGCCGATCGTGTCCTGGAACTCGCTCACGCTGAGCCCGACCTTCTTGTCGGCCCGGTTGAGCACCAGCCGCCAGTCGGCGCGGGACTGGTTGAGCAGGTCGAGGGTGCCGACCGCGACCTTGAGGTTCTTCAGCGCCGGGATGTCGAGCGTGGCGACGAGCACCAGCAGGTCGGTGATGTCGAGCGCCTGCAGCGCGAAGTCGTCGAACGAGCCCGAGGTGTCGACCACGACGACGTCATACATCGACTTCAGACAGGTGAGCAGCTTGCCGACGTCCTCACGGTCGACCGGCTCGCGGGCGTCGACGCCGAAGGGCGCGGCGAGCACCGCGAGGCCCGAGGGATGCTCGGTCACCAGGGTGCCCACACCGTCCGGCGCGATCGAGCCGCGCAGCTCGCCGAGGTCGGCCAGCGTGCTGGTCGGGAAGAGCTGGAGCATCACTGCCACGTCGCCGGCGTGCACGTCGAGGTCGACCACGCACACCCGCCGGCCCGGCGCGATCATCGCCATCGCGAGGTTGGTGGCGATCGTGGTCTTGCCGACGCCGCCCTTGGTGGAGAAGACCGTGACCAGCCGCCCGTCGGCGCGCGGCGCCTCGTCGGGGGTGCCGTCGAGCAGCCGCTCGCCGAGCAGTCGGGTGCGGTGCGCCGCGTTGGTGAGCTCGGTCAGGTCGCGGGCGTCGATCACCTCGCGGATGCCGGCCCGCAGCGCCTCGGAGAGCACGGTGCTGTCGATGCGGGCGCGCAGCAGGATCACGCCGAGCGCCGGTCGCGAGACCCGGAGCGAGTCGGCGAAGGCCACCGCGTCGGCCATCGGCACCGTCGGCCCGAGCACGACCACGGTCTCGCGCGGGTGCGCCTGCAGGTGCTCGCCCGCGCGGTCGAGCGACCCGACGACCACGGCCCCGGTGAGCGCGGAGCGCAGCTGCTCGGCCCGGCCCGGGTCGGTCTCGACGACGGCGGTCACTGCGCTGCCCTCGGGAACGCGCCGGGCATGATGTCGCGAGCGGTCACGCCGCCGCCTGGTCGGACCCGCGACTCGTCGTTGAGCAGGGCGAAGGAGAGCTCGCCGTTGCGGCTGCCGTAGATCACCTTCTCGGCCTCCTTCTGGTCCACCGCGACCGTGAGGATGGTGCGGGGGATCTCCTCGGTGGTCTCCTCACCCTCGTCGTTGGTCACCGTGCGGGTCTGCACCGTGGTGGCGCCGACGCCGATCACCTGCACCTTCTTCAGCAGCAGGCCGGTGTACTGCGGGAGCTTGCGGGTCTGCCCGTCCGGCAGATAGAGCTCCGGGTCGGCGGAGACGAAGATCGCGACGTAGGACCCCGGGTTGACGAAGCCCGCGACGCGGGCGGGGTCGGTGAGCTCCACCGAGATCGCCAGCTTGTCCTCGGGGATGGCCAGCGTCTCCGCGGCGCCGGCCTCGCCGAACTTCGCGGCCATGATCTGCTCGCCCGGATAGATCGTGCCGAGTGCGACCAGATCCTCGATCGAGCGGGCCGAGGAGAGCGCGCCCTCGGCAGCGCTCTCGCGGGTGATCTCGGTGGTCTCGAGCTTGCCGGAGGACTGCGCGTGCTTGACGGTCTCACCGGCGTCGATGACCTCGGTGGCGGTGAGCACCTCGACCAGCTCCTGGCCTTCGGCGGCGCGCGCGTCGACACCGCGGACGTAGAGCACGATCAGGGCCGTGCCGAGCGCCGCGATCCCGATCGCGGCGATCAGGAGAAGCGATCGTCGGGCCATGGGGACCTCCAGGGGTAGTGCAGTGGTCGGGGATGTCTGTTGTCGTGGATCCGGGTCACTCGACGAGGACGGGGATCTTGATGCCGGAGCCGGTGTAGTCGACCTCGCCGCCCACGGCGGGGGCGGTCTCGGGGAGCGCGGCCTCGTCGAAGAGCACGACGTCGACCTGACTCACGTGGTGGGAGTCGAAGCTGATGCCGTTCCAGGGCGACAGCACCGAGCCGGAGCCCTCCTCGGTGATGAAGCCGGGCCGGAAGTCGACGATGGGATAGAAGTTGGACGAGCCCTGCTCCGCCTGCACGGGGATCACCGGCAGCATGAAGAAGCGGGGGGAGCTCAGGATCTCGGCGGAGAGGATGCCCTCCTCGCTGCCGTCGACGACGTCGCTGACGCTGTAGCCGTCGAGGATGAAGCACTCCAATGTGTCGTCGTTGAGCGCCGGCCCGCTGTGCGGCGTCGCCGACGTGCGGTCGCTGCCGCCGTTGCGGTCGCAGCCGGGCGTGGTGTCGTGGTCGAGCCGGCCGGGCCGGCCGTTGCTCCCCGTGATGAAGCCGTCGGTGGCCGCGGAGTTGGGGAAGCCGGGGTCGGTGCCGACGCAGTTGGTGCCGTCGGTGGGGGGCGCGTGCTCCGACGTGATCCACGGGGAGACGTCGTCACACTCGGTCGCGGCGCCGTCATACTCCGCGAGCAGGGGCTCGGCGCCCTCGATGATGTTCATCGCGAGCCAGTTGTTCTGGCCGTTGACGTCGCTGCGGGCGAGCTTGAGGGTGCCGAAGTTGCCGCTGATCGCGCCGTCGCAGAAGAGCAGCTCGCCGACACTGAACGGCTGGGCGTTCTCGGTGGCCGACCACACGTCGTCGATCAGCACGCGCACCCACCAGAGGCCGTCGGTGTCGAGCACCCCGACGGCCGGGACCGAGACGGTCAGCTGCTGGTTGGAGGTCGTGGTGGGCTCCACGGTGAGGTGCTGGCCGTCACCGTTGGTGAAGCCGACCGCAGTGACATCGCTCAGGTTGGTGCCCTGGGTGCGGTCGAGGGTCATCGTCAGCGACGTGGTGGCCGACTCCACCTCGGAGGGGGTGATCGTGAAGGTCGCGTCGCCGTTGCCCGACGGCGTCAGCGAGGCGGGCGGCGTGGCCGGTGCGGTCTCCTGGTGGCCGGGCGGCGGGTCGGAGATCTGCTGGTTGCCGTAGTCGCAGCCCGAGACGGCATACATCGGCAGCGAGCTCGACGTCGAGGGCGACTTGATCTGCACGGCCGCGTGGGCCGGCACGTCGACCCCCTCGGTGTCGGTGACGGCCCGCGCCATGCCGTAGGAGACGTGGCTGGTCGGCGCCCACAGGTCGACCCGCCAGTCGTGGCAGCGGATGAAGCCGTTGCCGTCGTCGGGCGAGCCACCGAGGTCGATGGAGGTCTGATCCGGCGCAGCGTTGGTGTCCTTCGTCAGGTAGGCCACCGCGGTGGACACCACCTCGCTGTTGCAGCTGCCAGAGTTGTCCAGTTCTGCCGCGGCTGCCAGCACTGCGTGGTCGACGTTGGACTGGAGCGCGGAGCGCTTGGCGAAGACCTGGCCGACATCGATGGCGAGCGCCGCGGCGCCGAAGAGCACCATCGCCATCACGGCGACCATCACCGTGGTCGCGCCGTCCTCGTCACGTCGCCTCGTCATCTCAGCACTCCGTCGGGATGTTCTCGATACGGCTGGTGGCCGACTTGCTCACCGTGCTCGGGAAGCCGGGGATGAGCCCGATGTCGAGGATCGGGAACGAGACCGTGACGGTCACCTCGTCGCCCACCTTGTAGTCGCTCGATGGGTCGCGCGTGACCGACACCGAGGCGGCTCCGGTCGCCGGGGCGAGCTCGTCGACCCGCTCGGCTCCACGAGCCTCGATGGGGCCGTCGTCACACGGCTCGACCGCGGCGTACCGCGCAGCCTCGCGGGCGGCGTGCGAGCCGGCCTGGTATCCCCAGAACCAGATGGCGAACT
>CAZJDU010000005.1:0-61345 GCA_964544855.1 uncultured Nocardioides sp. | reverse complement strand
GCGACGAGGGCGAACTCCACCGCCGCCGCGCCGCGCTGATCGCGCGCGCCAAGATCTGGTCTCGCATTGCCTGCCACGGCAAACCCCACAGGTCGTCGTCCCCGTGTGCGCCGAGTCGCACCTTCCATCCCCCGAGTCCCGGATAGACTAGGTACCAACGGGCGGTCGTGGGTCCCGTATCACTGTTCTCGGAACGGGTTTGCCCGTTCGGGCTAGTCAGTACTAGTTAATTCGGATGAGCCTGGTGGTGCGGCTGCAGGACGGGCGTCTGGTGGTTTCGAGGCTCGCGGGCTCGCACCTCAACCACCGGGGTCAGCGGTCGTAGAGGGCGGCGATCTCGCCGCGGCACTCCCGCATCACCACGTTGCGCTTCAGCTTGAGGCTGGGGGTGAGCTGGCCGCCCTCCTCGGTCCAGTCGTAGCCGAGGATGGTGAACTTCCGGATCGACTCGGCCTTCGAGACCGCCTGGTTGGCGTCCTCGACGGCGGCCGAGATCGCAGCATGGACGTCCGGGTCGTCGACGAGGTCCGCGACCCTGTCCGAGGACTTGCCCTGGTGCTCGGCCCACAGCGGCAGTGACTCCGGGTCGAGGGTGACCAGCGCGCCGATGAAGGGCTGGCCGTCGCCGACCACGAGGCACTGGCTGACCAGCGCGTGGGCGCGCACCCGGTCCTCCAGCACGGCGGGGGCGACGTTCTTGCCGCCCGCGGTGACCAGGATCTCCTTCTTGCGGCCGGTGATCTTCACGAAGCCCTCGTCGTCGACCTCGCCGACGTCGCCGCTGTGGAACCAGCCGTCGGCGTCGATCGTCTCGGCGGTCGCCTCGGGGTTCTGCCAGTAGCCGTGGAAGACCTGGCCGCCCTTGAAGAGCAGCTCGCTGTCGTCGGCGACCCGCACCGACGTGCCCGGCAGCGGCCGGCCGACGGTGCCGATCTTGAGCGCGTCGGGCAGGTTGACCGTCAGTGCGGCGGTGGACTCGGTGAGACCGTAGCCCTCGAGCACGGTGAGCCCGATGCCGCGGTAGAAATGGGCGAGCCGCTCGCCGAGGGGGGCGCCGCCGGAGACGGCGTACTCGCAGTTGCCGCCGAGCGCGTCGCGGAGCTTGCGATAGACCAGGCGGGAGAACAGCGCGTGCTGCGCCCGCACCGCGACCGGCACCTTGCCGGTGTCGAGCCCGCGGGAGTAGGCGATCGCGACGTCGGCGGCGCGGTCGAAGATCCTGCCCTTGCCGTCGGCGGTCGCCTTCTGCGAGGCGGTGTTGAAGACCTTCTCGAAGACCCGCGGCACGGCCAGGATGAAGGTCGGCCGGAAGCTCTCCAGGTGGGGGAGCAGGTTCTTGATGTCGGCGCTGTGCCCGAGCCGGGTGCGCGACTTCACCGCACCGATCTGGATGATCCGGGCGAAGACGTGCGCCAGCGGCAGGAAGAGCAGGGTGGAGGCGCCCTCGGTCTGGAAGAGCCGCTCCAGCTCGTGGACCGCCACGCCGAGCTCGGTCTCGAAGTTGCCGTGGGTGAGCATGCAGCCCTTGGGGCGCCCCGTGGTGCCGGAGGTGTAGATCAGCGTGGCCAGGTCGTCGGGCCCGGCGGCCTGCCGGCGCTCGGCGAGCACGCTGTCCTCGACGTCGGCGCCGAGCTTGGTGAGCACCTCGACGGCGTTGTCGGTCAGCGACCAGACGTGGTGCAGGTCGCTCAAACTGCTGCGCACCGAGGCGATGCGGGCCATGTGGTCCGGGCTCTCCGCCACGACGGCGGTCGCCCCGGAGTCGGAGAGGATCCACTCGATCTGCTCCGCCGAGGAGCTCTCGTAGATCGGCACCGTCGCGGCGCCGGCGAACCAGATCGCGTAGTCGACCAGCGTCCACTCGTAGCGGGTGCGGGACAGGAGCGCCACGCGGTCGCCGACGGTCACACCGGCGGCGATCAGTCCCTTGGCGACCGCACGGACCTCCTCGAGGAAGGCCGCGGCCGTGACGTCGTCCCAGCCGTCGCCGCCGGCGGTGGGCCGACTGAAGACGACCGCGTCGGGCGCCTGGTCCGCGTTGCGGACGACGTCGTCGGTCAGGTTGCCGGTGGTGGGGATCTCGACCACCTGCGGCGTGGCGTACTCGCGCACCCTTACCTCCTGCGGGGACGGGTCGGTCGGCGTGACTGTGCTGGGCCGAAACGACACGTTACCGGCGAGGAACGGGGGTCCGGCATCCGGTAGCCTGCCGCCATGGCAGAGCAGACGTCATCGTCGATCGTGGTCGACGCCCCCGCGGCGGACGTGATGGCCGTCATCGCGGACTTCCCTGCCTACCCGCAGTGGGCCAAGGGCGTGATCGTCGCCGAGGTGCAGGAGCTCTACAGCGCCGCCGACCCCGACGCCCGTGGCCGCGCGAAGGAGGTCTTCTTCGCGCTCGACGTCTCGCCGATCAAGGACGAGTACACCCTGGCCTACGTCTGGGACGACGACCGCGAGGTCACCTGGTCGCTGGTCGAGGGCAAGATGCTCCGCTCGCTCGACGGCGCCTACCGCCTGCGCGAGATGGACGGTCACACCGAGGTGACCTACCGGCTCGCGCTGGACGTCTCGATCCCACTCATCGGCATGCTGAAGCGCAAGGGCGAGAAGATCCTGATCGACACCGCGCTGAAGGGGCTGAAGAAGCGCGTCGAGTCGCTCGCCTGAGCGCCGTACGGCAGTAGTCCTCACCTCACGACGGATAGGCAGCGCGTGCGGATCCTGTTGTTCACCGGCAAGGGCGGGGTCGGGAAGTCCACGATCGCCGCCGGCACTGCGGCGCTCGCCGCCGGGCGCGGGCTGCGCACCCTGGTGCTCTCCACCGACGCGGCGCACTCCCTCGCCGACGCGTACGGCGTCCCGCCCGACCTGGGGGCTGCCGAGCCGGTCGCGCTCGGCGAGCACCTGTCGGTGCAGCAGGTCGACGCCCAGCTGCGGTTCGAGCAGTCGTGGGCCGACATCCAGCGCTACCTGCTGTCGGTGCTCGACGCGGTCGGGATGGACCCGGTCGCCGCCGAGGAGATGACCGTGATCCCGGGTGCGGAGGAGGTGCTGGCGCTGCTCGAGCTGCGCCGGCACGCCCGCTCGGGTGAGTGGGACGTGATCGTCGTGGACTGCGCGCCGACCGGGGAGACGCTGCGGCTGCTGGCACTGCCCGAGGCGCTCGGGTGGTACATGGAGCGGCTGCTGCCGATCCAGCGGCGGCTGGTCAAGGCGCTGCGCCCGGTGCTCCACCGCACCGCCGGCGTACCGATGCCCGGCGACGGCGTCTTCGACGCCGTGACCCGTCTGCACGACGAGCTGGACGAGGTGCACGACCTGCTGGCCGGGCCGGAGGCCAGCATCCGGCTGGTGCTGACGCCGGAGCGGATGGTGCTCGCCGAGGCGCGGCGCGCCTACACGAGCCTGTCGCTCTTCGGCTACCGCGTCGACGGCGTCGTGGCCAACCGGGTGTTCCCGCCCGGCCCCGGCGACCACTGGCGCGACCGATGGGTCGAGGCACAGACCGGCGTGCTGGCCGAGGTGGCGCAGTCCTTCGCGGATGTGCCGCTCTGGCGCGGGGAGTACCAGCCCGGCGAGCCCGTCGGAGCCGAGGCGCTGAGCGACCTCGCCACGGCGCTCTACGCCGGCGACGACCCGTTCACGACGCCGACCGGCGACGGTCCCTTCCAGGTGGTGCGGGAGGAGGACGGCAGCGCCCTGCTGAGCCTGTCACTGCCGTTCGTGACCAGTGAGGAGGTCGATCTCGCCCGCAACGGTGACGAGCTGGTGGTGACCGTGGGATCCTCTCGACGCCTGCTCACGCTGCCGGCCGGATTGGCACGGATGAAGGTGGCAGGCGCCCGGGTGGTCGACGGAGAGCTCCGGGTCCGGTTCCGTGAGACGACGGGTGGGACGCGCGACGCCGCACCCGCCGCACGAGAAGGAGTGCGATGAACGACCCCCATGAGCCCGGATCCCCGCAGGGGCCGGGCGACCGCGACGACCCGAGGCGCGACGAGCCCGAGATCGGCAGCGTCGGCGAGGAGGCGGCCAAGCTCTTCGGTGCCCTCGCCGGAGCCGCGCGTCAGCACGGCGGCGAGGCCGGCGACGGGCTGAGCGGCCTGGCCGACCACGCCGCTACGATGGCGCGCGAGGTCAACGAGCATCTCGCCACCGACGCCGTCGAGTGCCGGTACTGTCCCGTGTGCCGGGTCGTGCACGCCGTGCGCGAGACCTCGCCGGAGGTCAAGGCGCACCTGACCCAAGCGGCGACCTCGCTGCTCCAGGCTGCCGCCGGCTTCCTGGAGTCGATGCCACCGCCGCAGCACCAGGACGGTGCGCGCGGCCCCGAGGTGGAGCGGATCGACCTGGACGACGAGACGGACGAGAAGGACGGGGAAACGTGAGCGCAGAGGTCACCTGCGGCATCGACATCGGCGGCACCAAGATCGCCGGTGCCGTCGTCGACGACGCCGGGACGATCCTCGCCGAGTCGACGGTGGTCTCGCCCGCCCGCGACGCCGCGGCGATGGAGGCCGCGGTCGCCGGGCTGGTCACCGAGCTGTCGGCGAAGCACCCGGTGTCCGCCGTGGGCGTCGGAGCGGCCGGATACGTCGACGCCGAGCGCGCGACCGTGCTCTTCGCCCCCAACATCGCCTGGCGCGACGAGCCGCTCGCGAGCGAGCTCGCGCGACTCACCGGCCTGCGGGTGGTCGTCGAGAACGACGCCAACGCGGCCGCGTGGGGCGAGTTCCGCCACGGCGCCGGCCACGACGTGCTCGCCGACCAGCTGATGGTGACCGTCGGCACCGGCGTGGGCGGCGGCGTGATCAGCAGTGGTCAGCTGCAGCGGGGCGCCTTCGGGGTGGCCGCCGAGATCGGGCACATGTCGCTGGTGCCCGACGGACAGCTGTGCGGCTGCGGCAACCACGGCTGCTTCGAGGCCTACGCCAGCGGCACCGCGCTGGTGCGGGAGGCCCGCGCGGAGGCGCGAGGCAACTCGCTGCAGGCGCAGGGGCTGCTCGACCGCGCGGGTGGCGACATCGACGCGATCACGGGGCCGCTGATCACCGAGGCCGCCCAGGCCGGCGATCGCTTCGCCATCGAGCAGCTCGAGACCCTGGGCCACTGGCTCGGGCACGGCCTGGCCTCGCTGGCCGCGGTGCTCGACCCGGCGGTCATCGTCATCGGTGGCGGCGTCAGCGAGGCCGGCGACCTGCTGATCGAGCCCGCGCGTCGTACGTTCCTGCGCCAGCTGCCCGGCCGCGGCTACCGCCCCGAGGCCGAGCTCCGCCTCGCCCGGCTCGGCAACCGTGCCGGCGTGATCGGGGCCGCCGACCTGGCGCGCGCCTGAGACGTCCCGGATGGTCTACGCGGGGGTCGACGTCGGGGGCAGCAAGGTGCTCGCCGTCGAGATCGGAGCCGACGGCGCCGAGATCGTGGCGTCGGAGCAGATGCCGATGCCCGGGCGCGACCAGCCCGACGAGGTCGTCGAGAACGCCGTCGCGGAGGCGGTACGACGCCTCGCGGCCGGTCGTCCCCTCACGGCGGTCGGCGTCTCCGCGGCCGGCCTGGTCGACGCCGCGGGGGAGCGGGTCCGCTTCGCCGCCCACCTGCCGTGGCGCGACGCGCCGGTGCGGCAGCGCTTCGCCGGCCGGTGGCCCGGCACGCTCGTCGTCGTAGGGAACGACGCCAACTGCGCGGCGTACGCCGAGCTCGTGGCCGGTGCGGCCCGGGGCGTCGACTCCGCGCTGCTCGTGACGGTCGGCACCGGCATCGGCGGCGCCATCATCCTCGGCGGCCGGGTGGTGCGCGGCCACAACGGCATGGCGGGGGAGTTCGGCCACATGCAGGTGGTGCCCGACGGCCTGGCCTGCGAGTGCGGGCTGCACGGCTGCTGGGAGCAGTACTGCAGCGGCCGGGCGCTGGAGCGGGTGATGCGGGTCTCGCTCGGCTCCCACCGCGACGGCCCCGAGGTCGAGGCGGCCGCCCGCGCCGGCGACCCGGTCGCGACCCAGGCGTTCGGCTCGATCGGCACCTGGCTCGGTGTGGGGATCGCCGGCCTGGTCTCGGCCTTCGACCCCGAGATCGTCATCGTCGGCGGCGGCGTCTCGGCCGGGGGTGACCTGCTGCTCGAGCCGGCCCGTACGGCGCTGCGCGGCGCGCTGCAGGCGCCCGAGCACCGCCTCGTACCGGCCATCGTGCCCGCGACCTTCGGCCCGGAGGCCGGGGCGGTCGGTGCCGCGCTGCGAGCGCGGGACAGCCACCCGGCTCGTCGTCCCACCGATGGTTCCTAGACTGACTGCGATGCTCCATCCGGTCTCCCGCTCAGGGCTCCAGCTGCTGTTGGGGGCGTTCGCGCTCCTGGGCCTCTTCGCCATGCACGGACTGGGTGACCACGGGGCGCGTCATGGCGTCGCCGACCAGCCTGTCAGCGTGGCAGCGGCCGCGTCGCCTGTCGCCGTCGGCGGCACAGCGACCCGGGCCTGCGGCGGGCACTGCGCCTCCCCCGAGCCCGGCTCCTCCACCGGTGACAGCGGCCACGGCGTCGGACCGGCTCTGATGCTGTGCCTGGCCGTGCTCATCGCGGTCGCGGCAGCCGTGGTGACGATGAGCCCGCCCCTGGGGTGGTCGATCCGTCGGGCGACGGCCGCAGCGACGGCTGTTCGCGCGCCACGCTCGGCTCGGGACCGCGATCCACCCTCGTTGCTCGTCCTGTCGATCCAGCGTTGCTGATCAGGCTCCCGACCCGGTCTCCGTCACGGCGGCCGGGTCCTCGGCCTGCCCTCCCAGCAACGACGTACGACAGGAACCACACCATGCAACGATCCCTCGCCCTGCCCACCCCGCGCCACGGCCTGCGCGGCGCGCTCACCGCCGCGACCCTCATCTCGCTGACCGCCTGCGGTGCGGTCCCGGGGCCGACGGACGGCGACCTCGCCGACGCCACGCTCGGCCATGTCCACGGTCTCGGGGTCGACCCGGCCGACGGCCAGCTCTACGCCGCCTCGCACACCGGCGTCGTCCGCATCGATGACGACGGCTCCGCCGTCCGGGTTGCCGACCGGCGGCAGGACACCATGGCCTTCGCGGTGACCGGCCCGGGCACGTTCCTCGGCAGCGGTCACCCCGACCCCCGCGAGGACCTGCCGACCCATCTGGGGCTGATCGAGTCGACCGACGCGGCCGAGACCTGGGAGCCGGTCTCGCTCCAGGGAGAGGTGGACTTCCACGCCCTCGAGGTCGCCGGCGAGCAGGTCTACGGCTTCGACGCCGTCACCGGGCGGCTGCTGGTGACCACCGACCGCGAGGAGTGGTCCGACGTGGCGACGACGACCGTCCTCGACCTCGCCTGGTCCGGCGAGGACGACGGCACCGTGTGGGCGACGACCGGCGACGGACTGGTCGCCTACGACGCCGAGGGTGGCAGCAGTGCCGCCGACGGCGCGCCCGGAGTGGTGCTCATCGACTCCCCGCGCCCCGGCCGGCTCGCAGGCGTCACTCCCGACGGCGAGGTCTTCTCGACCGACGACCCGGTCGCCGGACCGTGGCAGCAGGCCGACGGCGACGTGCCCGGCACGCCCGAGGCGTTCGAGGCCACGCCCGACGGCTGGTACGTCGCCACGCGGGCCGGCATCCACCGGTCGACCGACGGCGGCGCCAGCTGGGACCTCGTGCACGACGCAGCTGAGGGCGTCCGATGAGCGCCGAGGGACGCAGCGCTGCGCTGCCTCGGACGCGGATCGAGCTGCGGTGGGAGAGGAACGACCGGCACCGGATCGCGACGTGGGTCGGTCTCGGACTCGCGGCCGTGGCCGTCGCGCTGGCCGTGATCGGGCTGCCGCCGGTCGACCTGCACGGACCGCTGCACAAGGTCGGCATCATGGACCCGCTCTGCGGGGGCACCCGCGCGGCCCGTTACGTCATGCAGGGCGACCTGGTGCAGGCATGGCGCTACAACCCGCTCAGCATCGTCGTGGTCGCGCTGTCGATCGCGGTCGCGCTGCGAGCCGTGGTCGGCCTCGTCGGGCGACGGTGGCTGACGTGGTCGCTGCGGATGTCGCCGCGGGCCCGGTGGACCGTTCGCTGCGTGATCGTCGGGCTGGTCGTGCTGCTCGAGATCCGCCAGCAGATGCGTGCCGAGCTGCTGATGGAGGGAACCGTCGTCCTCTGATCGGCGAGCCGTCCGGCGGACTGAGCCGGGTCGGCCGTTCGTGCCGACCCTGCTGGAAGTCGACACGAGCGGGGCCGATCCGGCATAGCGTGTCCAGCGTGCTGCATGCTGCTACGCGGCGCGGCCGATGGGTGGTCGCACTTGTCGCCGGGTTCCTGGCCGTGCAGGTCGTGGTCCCGGCGCTCGGCCTGCTCGGGGAACGACCGACCCGGTTCGGGTGGCAGATGTTCTCGTCGGTGCGCAGCGATGCCGACTTCGTCATCGTCGACCGGTCCGGGCAGGAGCGGGCGGCCGAGATCACCGACTACCTCGGCAAGCCGCGCGGCGAGATCGACCTCGCTGCCGTGCTGCCGGCGTACATCTGCGACGAGGAGCCCGACGCGCATGCGGTGCGCATCGTGCCGCGCGACGGCGGCGAACCGACGACGGTGGCCTGCTCATGATCGCCCGATGGGCGGCGTACCTGGATGCAGGGGTCACGGGCCGGGGCGTCGGCCTGGCGCGGATCCTGATGGGCCTGGCCGTGCTGGCGCTCGCTCTCGAGGAGGCTGTCACCCTCACCGGCGTCCTCGACGGAGCAGCGCTGCGGCTCCCGCTGTCGGGCCTCGTGCCGCACCTGCCGGTGGGCGTGGTGAGCGCCTACTTCCTCACATGGTGCGCCATGGCGCTGCTCTTCACGATCGGGTGGCACGCGCGGCTGGCCGGTGGCCTGCTGGTGGTGATCCTCGCCTACCCACTCCTGCTCGACGAGCAGACCTACAGCAACCACCTCTACCTCGCGCTGCTGACCGTGCTCCTGCTCACCCTCGCCGATCCCGGATCACGGCTCTCGGTCGACGCGCGCCTGGGCCGTGGACAGCGGGTCTCCCTGTGGTGGCCGGTGTGGCTGGCGAAGTGCCAGCTGTCGATCGTCTACTTCTACGCCGCGGTGTCCAAGATCAACGGCCACTACCTGTCCGGCGACATCCTGGCCGACAACCTGACTGCGCCATCGCTGGTCCGGCTGCCGCACGCCCTCCTCGAGGATGACGTGCTGCGTTGGCTGAGCGTGGCCGCGATCGTTGCGGAGCTGTTCCTCGCCGTCGCGTTCTGGTCACGCCGCCTGCGCATGCCGGCGTCGGTGATCGGGGTGCTCTTCCACCTCGGCCTGATCGTCGTCTTCCCGGCAGGACTCGCGCTGGAGCTGGTGGCGTTCGCCCTCACGATGTTCGCGCTCTACGCACTCGCGTGGACCACGCGCTCAGACAGGGGCGATCAGACCTCGGCGCCGTCGTCCCAGGGCTCGCGCGGGGTGCGCGGCATCGAGAAGACCAGATAGCAGAAGCCGCCGATGAAGGCGGCGACCATGAGCCAGCCGGCCCACTCCGGCAGCCGGATGCCGAGCAGCACGGTCAGCAGCAGCACCGCCGGGGCTCCGAAGACACCGAGCCACGCCAGCCCACGGTCAGGCGCCGGAAAGGGGAACGGACCCGGGTCGGGAGGCACGAAGGCGTCCTCCGACTCCGTGAGCTCCGGCGGCACCTGCGGCTCCGGGTCCGCCTCGACCTCCGCGGCAGGAGCAGGCTCGGCGGGCGGGTCCGCGCTCTCCTCGTCGTCGAGCTCCGGGCGCTCGCCGTAGTTGTCGACGATGGCCTGCCAGGCCTCGTCCTCGTTCCGCGGCTGCACGGTCTCAGGGTACGCGGGTCCCGGGTGCGCCCGCCACGCCCGGACCGCCTCTCAGCCGCTCAGCGGCTCACCCGGGCGATGAACTCCGCGGACCGCTCGAAGATCAGTGGAGCGTCGTTGTCGAGCGTCGCCACGTGGTAGGAGTCGGGCAGCGCGATCCGGGTGACGTCGGTCGAGGAGATGCCGCTCATGATCACCGGCTCGGAGGAGTCGTCGACGACGGCGTCCTCGGTCGAGCGGAAGTAGATCACCGGTGCGGTCACGTGCGGCAGGTCGGCGAGCAGCGGCTCCCAGGCGCGGATCAGCGAGTGGATCGCCTTGAGCGGCGTCTTGTCGTAGCCGTGCTCCTCGACCTCGGCCTTCTTGATGTTGTTGGCGATGCCCGGGAAGGAGGCGATCAGGTGCTTGAGCACCGGCAGCAGCTTGACGTCCAGGCGACGCGTGGCGGCCGCGGGGTTGACCAGCATCACCCCGGCGATCTCGTCGGCGCGGTCCGCCGCCAGCCGCAGCGCGAGCGTGCCGCCCATCGACAGGCCGCCGACCACGACGGCCTCGTGCTCGGCCCGCAGCCGGTCGAGGGCCGTGCTGAGCTCGCCGTACCAGTCGTCGAAGGTGCGGGTGTTGAGGTCCTGCCACGTCGTGCCGTGCCCCGGCAGCCGCGGCACCTCCACGCCGTACCCCAGCTCGCCGAGATGCTCGCCCCACGGCCGCATCGACGCCGGCGACCCCGTGAAGCCGTGGCTCAGCAGCACTCCCACGGAGCGCCCACCGGTCAGCTCGGGGCGTGCGGCGACGGTCAGCGGCTCGGCGGCCGGGTCGATCCTCATGCCGAAGATTCTGCCGGACGCGTCGCAGCGCTAGGCTGCCCCCATCGGGGAGGGTCGAGAAAGGGCGGTGTCTTGTTCTACTGGTTTCTGAAGTTCATCGCACTGGGGCCGTTGTTGCGGCTCTTCTTCCGCCCGCGCTCGTCCGGTGTCGACAACGTCCCGGACGAGGGCCCGGCCATCCTCGCCAGCAACCATCTGTCCTACGCCGACTGGCTGTTCATGCCGCTGGTCGTCCCGCGCAAGGTCAGCTTCGTGGCGAAGGCGGAGTATTTCGAGGAGCCCGGCCTCAAGGGCTGGTTCAAACGCACCTTCTTCAGCGGCACCGGCAACATCCCGATCGACCGCGGCGGCGCCGACGCGGCCGCCGGCGCACTGCTCTCGGCGAAGCGCGTGCTCGCGGACGGCGGCCTGTTCGGCATCTACCCCGAGGGCACCCGCTCCCACGACGGCCGGCTCTACCGCGGCAAGACCGGCATCGCCCGGCTCGCCCTGGAGACCGGGGTCCGGGTCGTCCCGGTGGCCGTGGTGGGCACCGACGTGGTCGCGCCGCCGGGCAAGACCTTCGGCCGCTACACCCGTCCGCTCGTCCGCTTCGGTGAGCCGCTCGACTTCAGCCGGTACGCCGGTCTCGAGAACGACCGCTACATCCTGCGCTCCATCACCGACGAGATCATGTACCAGATCATGGAGCTCTCCGGGCAGGAGTACGTCGACCAGTACGCCGCCCGCGCGAAGGAGGAGGCGAAGAAGGCCGCCAAGCGCGGCGACGACGCCGGAGAGCAGAAGCTCGCCTCCTGACCCGGCCACCCCTGCCCCCGCCGTGACCGCCGCCGACACCGTGCGCGCCTCGCTCGCGGTCGAGGACCGGATGTTCCGCGCGCTCGCGGTGCTGCGGGTCGTCGTGACCGGCTACGCCCTCGTCACCACGGCGGTCGGCTATCAGTACGACCACCCGCTGCTGGGCTGGCTACTGCTGGCGGGCATGGCCGCCTGGACCGGCGTCGCGATCGCGATCTACCGCGAGCCGTCCCGCCGTACGCCGCTGCTGCTGGTCGTCGACCTGGGCCTCGCCGTCGGGCTGCTGCTCGCGACCCCGCTGGTCAAGGGGCCGTGGTTCGAGGCGACGATCCCGGGGTTCTGGATCATCGGCGCGCTGCTCGCCTGGGCGGTGCGCTACGGCTGGAGGGGCGGGCTCCTCGCCGCCGTCCTGCTGGGCGGCTCCGACCTGCTGATCCGCAGCGACCTCCAGCAGCACGACGTCGGCCAGGTCTTCCTCCTCGTGCTGGCCGGGCCGACGGTCGGCTTCGTCTGCGAGTCGCTGCAGCGGATGGCCGCCGACCGCGACCGCGCCCAGCGGGAGGCGGCCGCCGCCGCGGAGCGGGTGCGGCTGGGCCGTGCCGTGCACGACGGCGTGCTCCAGGTGCTGGCGCTCACCCAGCGGCGCGCCGCCGAGCTCGGCGGCGAGGCTGCCGAGCTCGGCCGGCTCGCCGGTCAGCAGGAGGCGGCCCTGCGTGCCCTCATCCGCAGCCAGGACGCGGTGCAGCCCACGGCCGCGTCCGGCACCGAGGACCTGGCCGCCGCCCTCGCGGGGCTCGCCACCCGGCCCGGCGTCGAGGTGGCCGTGCCCGGGGGCGTGCACGACGTGCCGCGTGCCGTCGCGGACGAGGTCGTCGCGGCGGTCGGGGCCTGCCTCGACAACGTGACCCGGCATGTGGGTGACGGAGCGCCCGCGTGGGTGCTGCTGGAGGAGCTGGACGACCGGTACGTCGTGTCGGTGCGCGACGAGGGGCCCGGCATCCCCGAGGGCCGGCTGCAGGAGGCCGCGGGCGAGGGACGGCTCGGCGTGAGCCAGTCGATCCGGGGGCGGATCGAGGACCTCGGCGGGACGGTCCGGCTCGACACCGGCTCGTTCGGCACCGAGTGGGAGTTCGACCTACCCAAGGAGACGACCGCGTGACGATCCACACCAGCCACCCCTTCGCCGACCCCGACCCCGACCCGGCGCGGCGGCTCCGCGGCAGACTCGGTGGTGCGGTGACGCTGTGGACGGCCGGGGAGGGCGCCACCCGCGAGGGCCTCACGGTGACGTCGGCGATGGTCGCGCTCGGGCCGGAGCCCGTGGCGCTGGCACTGCTCGACCCCGACTCCGACCTGCTCGGCGAGCTGCGCGACACCGGCCGTGCCGTGCTGCAGCTGCTGGAGTGGGAGCACCGGCACCTCGCCGAGGCCTTCGCGGGCACCGCGCCCGCCCCCGGCGGCCCGTTCCGGCAGGCCGACTTCATGGCGACGCCGTACGGACCCCGGCTCGCCGAGGCCACCACCTGGGCCGACGTCACCCTCGTCGGCGAGCGTGAGGTCGGCTGGTCGGTGGAGGTCAGCGCGCGCCTCGACGACGTCGTCATCGGTGACGCGCCCGATCCGCTGCTGCATCGCCGAGGGAGGTTCCTGCGGCTCCACGGTGCTTGAGGTGCGAGCTTGCGCGCCTCGGTCCGGGGACGTGTAACTCAGCGTTGTGGCATCTACCGGGGTCGTCGACCGCCCTGGTAGACACCAGAACACTGAGTTACACGCCTCGTCCGCCCGGGTTCGAGCCACCTCGGTGCGCACGACCCTCGCGTAGAGTGGAGGACGAGGTCCGGATGCCATGAGCGCGAGCCCGACAGCACGCGGGGCACGGCTCCTCGGGGCCGTGCTGTCGGGCCTGCTTGCGGTCCTGGTGCTCGTCGGTGGTGCGGGCGCCGCTGGCGAGGAGGAGGACGAGGCCGGACCTCGGGTACTGGCCACAGAGGTCGCGGCCCCGATCACCCCGGTCGTGGCCGACCACGTCGAGGACGGCATCGACAGTGCCGCCGAGGGCGACTACGCGGCGTACGTCATCGAGCTCGACACCCCCGGCGGCCTGGTCTCCGCGATGCGCGACATCGTCTCCGACATCCTCGCCAGCCCGGTGCCCGTCATCGTGTACGTCGCCCCCGACGGCGCCCGCGCGGCATCGGCTGGCGCGGTCATCGCCCAGGGCTCGCACGTCGCGGTCATGGCGCCCGGCACCACGATCGGCGCGGCGACCCCCGTCGGGCTGGAGGGCGGCGAGGTCTCGGACAAGATCGTCAACGACATGACGGCCTACGCGGTCGCACTGGCCGAGCATCGCGGGCGTGACGCCGAGTTCGCCGAGGAGATGGTCACCGACGGCCGCGCCGTCGACGTCGACGAGGCGGTCGAGATCGGTGCGGTGGACGCCCGGGCCGCCACGCTGGCCGGGGCGCTGGAGGCCGCCGACGGCCGACGGGTGACGATGGCGGAGGAGCGCACCGCCACGGTCGAGACGGCCGGCGCCGCCGTCGACCGTCAGGAGATGGGCTTCCTCCGGCAGGTGCTGCAGTTCCTGGCCGACCCCAACATCGCCTTCCTGCTGCTCACCATCGGCTCGCTCGGGCTGATCTACGAGCTCGCCACCCCGGGCATGGGCTTCGCGGGCGTCACCGGGCTGACCGCACTGCTGCTGGCCCTCTTCAGCCTCTCGGTGCTGCCGGTCAGCGCCGTGGGCCTGCTGCTGCTCGCGGTGGCGGTCGGCCTGTTCGTGGCGGAGGTGCTCGCTCCCGGCGTGGCGGGGTTCGGGTTCGGCGGCGCGCTCGTGCTGGTGCTCGCCGCGGTGTTCCTCTTCGACGACACCAGTGGCATCGCGGTGGACCTGTGGGCCGCCGTACCGCTGGCCGTCGTGATGTTCCTCGCGGTGGTCGTCGCCGGACGCGTCGCGCTGCGCACCCGCCGCGAGCCCTCGGTCTCCACGGGCGGCGATGTGCTGATCGGCCGCCGGGTCGAGGTGCGCGACGCCGACGGGGTGACCGGCACGACGTACGCCGTCGGCACCTGGTGGTCGCTGCGCAGCATCGGCCCACCGCTCCGGACCGGCACCGAGGTCCCGGTCACCGGCATGGACGGGCTCGTGCTGCTCGTCGATCCGGGGGAGGAGTACGGCGAGCCCGCCGAGTGGCGCACCGTCGACGACGAGGAGGAGGCACCATGAGCACCGGCGTACTGATCGGACTGGGCATCGCGGCGATCGTGCTGCTCGCACTGCTGTGGGCGGCGGTCCACATCCTGCCGGAGTACGAGCGGGGCGTGATCCTGCGGCTCGGGCGGATCCAGCCGCTCAAAGGACCCGGGCTGATCTTCATCATCCCGGTCATCGACCAGATCATCCGGGTCAACCTGCGCACCCAGACCTACGACGTACCGCAGCAGGACATCATCACCGAGGACAACGTCACCGTGCGCGTCGACGCGGTCGTCTACTTCAACGTCGTCGAGTCGATCCGGTCGGTGCTCTCGATCGACGACTACCGGTTCGGCACCCAGCAGGTCGCCCAGACCACGCTGCGCTCCGTGCTCGGGCAGACCTCGCTCGACGACCTGCTGACCAACCGCGACGAGATCAACCAGCAGCTGCAGCAGGTGATCGACCAGGTCACCGACCCCTGGGGCGTCAAGGTGACCCTGGTCGAGGTCAAGGACGTGATCCTGCCGGAGAGCATGCGCCGCGCGATGGCCCGTCAGGCCGAGGCCGAGCGGGACCGGCGCGCCAAGGTGATCCACGCGATCGGGGAGAAGGAGGCCGCCGCCAACCTCGGCGAGGCCGCGGTGGTGCTCGAGGAGCACCCGGCCGCGCTGCAGCTGCGCACGCTCGGGACCCTGCTCGAGCTCGGTGCCGACCACAACTCGACCATCGCCTTCCCGGTGCCGATGGAGCTGCTGCGACTCCTGGAGAAGGTGGCCGGACCCAGCGGGGCGACCGGCTCGGAGTGAGCCGACCGCATAGGGTCGGCGTCATGGCCGAACCGGTGCGGGTGATGATCGTCGACGACCACCCGATGTGGCGCGACGCCGTCGAGCGCGACCTGCAGGCCGCCGGCCTCGACGTCGTCGCGACGGCGGCGGACGGCGAGCAGGCCATCGCCCGGTTCCGGGCGACCCGGCCCCAGGTGGTCGTGCTGGACCTGCAGATCCCACCGCCCACCGGGGTGGAGGTGACCACGACGGTGCTCCAGGACGACCCGGGCTCGCGGGTGCTGATCCTGTCGGCGTCCGGCGAGCAGGACGACGTGCTGCAGGCGGTGAAGGCCGGGGCGACGGGCTACCTGGTGAAGTCGGCGTCGAAGGAGGAGCTGCTCGACGCCGTACGGCGCGTGGCGGCCGGCGACAGTGTCTTCACGCCCGGGCTCGCGGGTCTGGTGCTGGGGGAGTTCCGGCGGATGAACCAGCCGGAGACGCCGCCCGGGGAGCAGCTCACCGAGCGGGAGACCGAGGTTCTCAAGATGGTCGCGAAGGGGATGTCCTACAAGCAGATCGCCGAACGGCTCGTGCTCTCGCACCGCACCGTGCAGAACCACGTGCAGAACACGCTGCGCAAGCTGCAGCTCCACAACCGGGTCGAGCTCACCCGCTATGCGATCGAGCAGGGGCTCGACGAGTGAGCGACGAGCTGCTCGCGATCGCCGACGAGCTCTATGCGCTGGCGCCGGGTGCGTTCACGGCGGCGCGCGACGAGCGGGTCAAGGAGCACCGGGGCGCCGACCTGGGGAAGCGGGTCAAGGCACTGAAGAAGCCCACGACGGCCGCGTGGGTGGTCAACCTGCTGGTCCGGCGGGAGCCGGCGCAGGTCGACCAGCTGCTCAGCGTCGGGGCGGCGCTCCGCGAGGCCCAGGAGGCGATGTCGGCCGGCGAGCTGCGCGCGCTGACCAAGCAGCGTCGCCAGGTGACGGCGGCGGTCACCCAGGAGGCACGCCGGCACGCGCTGGCCGAGGGCGTCAGGGTCACCCCGTCCGTCGCCGACCAGGTGGAGGGGACGCTGACCGCGGCCATGGTCGACGCCGAGGGAGGCCGGGCCGTGCGCAGCGGCCTGCTGGTCGGCCCGCTGCGCACGACCGGGCTGGAGCCGCTCGCCCCGGACGCGTTGGCCGTGGCGCTCGCGGTGCCCGAGGCACTGGGCTTCGCCGCGACGGCCCGGGAGGCCGAGGCGCCCGCGCGACCCGACCTGCGCGTCGTGCCCGACCCGGACGCGGCCGAGAAGGCGCTCGCCGCCGCACGCTCGCGGCTGGAGGAGGCGACCGTCTCCCACGGCGACGCGGACGACGCCCATCGGGCGGCGGCCGCCGACGTGGACCGGCTCTCGGCGAAGGAGCTCCAGCTGCAGGCCGAGCTCGAGGAGCTGCGGCGGCGCGTGGCCGACCTCGAGGAGGACCTGGAGCAGGTCGACGACGAGCTCGGTGACGCCCAGCAGGTGCGCGACGAGGCCGCCGCCACGCTCCGGACCGCGACCGCCGAGCGGGACGCCGCCGCGGCCGAGGTGGACCGGTTGGGTGGCTGATCCTGCATCGTCACAAGAGAACCGGTCGGGTTACCTGTCAGTAGGCGACGATTTCTCTTGTGACGATGCGAGCACCCGGAGCCTCAGTCGTCTCCGCGGACGATGTCCAGGATCCGCTGGTCGATCCACGTCAGGTCGTCGGCGACCCGCATCTCGTAGTTCTCGGTGCCGACCCAGGTCGCGAAGTCGCGATGGCCCTCGGTGCGGGCGAAGTCCTCGAGCTCCTCACGCAGCGGTCCGTCGACGGCGACCTTCTCGTCGTCGGTCGAGGAGGTGAGATAGAGCTCGTGCAGGTCGAGGAGCCGCGCGAGCTCGTCGACCGGGGCGGGGTGGTCGTCGACCCTGAGGTCGACCGCCACGTCGTCGCGGCCGGCGTACCCGGCGCCGTCGCGCACCACGAAGATCGCTGCCGACTGGCGGCCGCGCTTGTCGCCGCCGGCCGCGTCGCCCGCCGCGAGGGTGCTGAGGAGCCGGTCGGCGAAGGACTCCTCGGCATCGCTGGCCAGCCAGGTGGTCTCCATCGCCTGCACGACCTCCTCGCCGGCCAGGCAGTTGCCCTGGATCGCATAGCCGTCGCCCGTCACGCTCCCGGCCCACGGGATGCACTCGTGGCCGGTGTGGGACGCGGCGCCACCGTCGAGGTCGACGATGCCGACCTGCCGGTGCTCGCGGCCCTCGTCCTCCTCGAGCAGTCGCTGCAGCGCCACGGAGGCCGTCGCCCCGTCGTCGAGATGCGCGAGTGCCAGGCCCTTGTAGGCCACGTTGGCGTCGGCCTGGGTCGCGATCGCACCGACCCCGGCGACGGCGGCCGGTACGGCGGAGCCGACGGCGAGGAACTTCGAGGCGACAGCGACGCCCCACGAGGTGCCGTCGGCGGAGCGGGCCACGATGGAGAACGTCATGGCGTGAGAGTAGGACACGCGGGCATCCGTGACCCGGGTCACCCGATCCCACTAGGCTCGTCGCGACCAGTGGAGCGAGGCGAGGAGGACACATGCGCGTCGGAGTGCTGACCGGTGGGGGCGACTGCCCCGGACTCAACGCGGTGATCCGCGCCGTCGTCCGCAAGGGCGTCACCCAGCACGGGTTCGAGCTCGTCGGGTTCCGCGACGGCTGGCGCGGTCCGCTCGAGGGGATCACGATGCCGCTCGGGATCGAGGAGTGCCGCGGCATCCTCCCGCGTGGCGGCACGATCCTCGGCTCGTCGCGCACCAACCCGTTCCAGGTCGAGGACGGCGTCCAGCGCATCAAGGACAACCTCGCCGCGGCGAAGGTCGACGCGCTGATCGCGATCGGCGGCGAGGACACCCTCGGCGTGGCCACCAAGCTCGCGGACGTGGGCGTCGACGTCGTCGGCGTGCCCAAGACCATCGACAACGACCTGTCCGGCACCGACTTCACCTTCGGGTTCGACACCGCTGTCAACATCGCCACCGAGGCCATCGACCGGCTCCACACCACGGCCGAGTCCCACCACCGGGTCCTCGTGGTCGAGGTCATGGGCCGCCATGCCGGCTGGATCGCGCTGCACTCCGGCATCGCGGGCGGAGCCAGCATCGTGCTGATCCCGGAGCAGCCCTTCGACATCGACGAGGTCTGCGCCCTGGTCGAGCGGCGGTTCGAGTCGCAGTTCGCGCCGATCCTGGTGGTCTCCGAGGGCGCGCTGCCCAAGGACGGCACCGGCATGACGCTCCAGTCCGGGGCGAAGGACGCCTTCGGCCACGTCCGCCTGGGCGGCATCGGCGACCGGCTCGCCAAGGAGATCGAGGACCGCACCGGCAAGGAGGCGCGCGCCGTCGTGCTCGGTCACGTGCAGCGCGGCGGCACGCCCACCGCGTTCGACCGCTGGCTCGCCACCCGGTTCGGGCTGCAGGCCGTCGACGCCGTCGCCGACGGCGAGTTCGGGGTGATGATGGCGCTGCGAGGCACCCGGATCGAGCGGGTCCCGCTGATCGAGGGCACCGGCGAGCTCAAGGTCGTCAGCCCCGAGGAGTACGCCGAGGCGCAGGTCTTCTTCGGCTGAGGGAGCCCCGTGGCCACCGGTGCGTCGAGCGCCGTGGACCCTGCCGACCCGCCGCCGCTGAAGCGGGTGATGGGGCCGTGGCTGCTGCTGCTCTTCATCGTCGGCGACATCCTCGGCGCCGGCGTCTACGCCGTCACCGGGCAGATGGCCGGCTACGTCGGCGGGCTGCTGTGGCTGCCGTTCGTGCTGGCCTTCGTGGTGGCGGCGATGACGGCGTTCTCCTACCTCGAGCTGGTGACGACCTATCCCAGCGCCGCGGGCGCCGCGCTCTACGCCCAGCGCGCGTTCGGCCTGCCCTTCCTCACCTTCCTGGTGGCCTTCGCCGTGGCCTGCTCCGGCATCGCCAGTGCGTCGACCTCGGCCAAGACCCTCGCGGACAACCTCGTCGGGGGACTCGAGGTCAACGGCTGGGTGGAGCCACCGCCCGACGGCGTGCTCATCGCCATCGCGATGGGCTTCCTGGTGCTGCTGGCCGCGATCAACCTGCGCGGCGTCGGTGAGAGCGTCGCGTTCAACATCGTCCTCACCCTCGTGGAGATGACGGCCCTGTGCATCGTCATCGGTGTGGGCCTCTCGGTCATCGCCCGGGGCGAGTCGGACCTGACCCAGCTGGTCAGCTTCGCCGACGACCGGGGCATGGGCGTCGTCTTCGCCGTGACCGCGGCGACGTCGATCGCGTTCTTCGCCATGGTGGGCTTCGAGGACGCGGTCAACATGGTCGAGGAGACCAAGGACCCCGAGCGGGTCTTTCCCCGCACGATGCTGGTCGGGCTCTCCGTGGCGGCACTGCTCTACGTCCTGGTGGCTGTCGCGGTGGTCAGCGTGCTCGGTGCCGCCGAGCTGGAGGCGATCGGCGACGCCGAGGGACGGGCGCTGCTCGAGGTGGTCGCCGCGGGGGCGCCGGACTTCCCGATCGACCGGGTCTTCCCGTTCCTCGCGGTCTTCGCCGTGGCCAACACCGCGCTGATCAACATGCTCATGGCGAGCCGACTCGTCTACGGCATCGCGCGCCAGGGGGTACTGCCGCGGTGGCTCGCCGCCGTGCTGCCGGGGCGGCGGTCGCCCTACGTGGCGATCTGCTTCACGACCCTGCTCGCCCTGCTGTTGATCTGGTACGTCGCCGCCGCACCGGAGAGCAACGTCGTCGGCCACCTGAGCGGGGTCACGGCATTGCTGCTGCTCTGCGTCTTCGCGCTGGTCAACGTCGCGGCCGTGGTGCTCCGCCGCCGTCGTCGTCGTACGGACGCTGCGCCCCCGGCGTTCGTCGCTCCCGCGGCGCTGCCCTACGTCGCCGCGGCGCTGTGCCTCTACCTGGCGGGGCCCTGGGTGGACCGTGACGCCATCGTCTACCGGATCGCGGCGGGGCTGCTGGGCGTCGGTGTGGTGCTGTGGGTCGTGAGGTGGGTGGTCGCCCGTGTCTCGCCGCTGCGGCGGTGAATCGGCACCCGGGCCGCGACGCCGTACTCTGGGGGCGTGACCAGCGGCATCCCCACCCTCGAGCAGTTGCACGCCATCGGCGCGAAGCAGCAGCCGACGTACGACGACCCCGCGGCGCTCGCCGCGGCCGTCGCACGGCTGCGCACCCTCCCGCCGCTGGTCTTTGCGGGCGAGTGCGACGAGCTGAAGGAGAAGGTCGCCGCGGCCGGCCGGGGCGACGCCTTCCTGCTCCAGGGCGGTGACTGCGCCGAGACGTTCGCCGGTGCGACCGCGGACAACACCCGCAACAAGCTGCGGGTGCTGCTGCAGATGGCCGTCGTGCTGACGTACGCCGCGTCGGTGCCGGTGGTCAAGGTGGGCCGGCTCGCCGGGCAGTACGCCAAGCCGCGCTCCAGCGACACCGAGACCCGCGACGGCGTGACCCTGCCGGCCTACCGCGGCGACGCCGTCAACGGCTACGAGTTCACCCCCGAGTCGCGGATCCCGGACCCGCAGCGGCTGCTCGACGTCTACCACGCGTCGGCGTCGACGCTGAACCTCGTGCGGGCCTTCACCACCGGTGGGTACGCCGACCTCCGCCAGGTGCACGCGTGGAACTCCGAGTTCGTGCGCAACTCTCCGGTCGGCCAGCACTACGAGGCCGTCGCCGCCGAGATCGACCGCGCGCTGACCTTCATGAAGGCGATCGGCGCCGACCCCGACGAGTTCCACCGGGTCGACTTCTACTCCAGTCACGAGGCGCTGCTGCTCGAGTACGAGCACGCGATGACACGGATCGACTCCCGCACCGAGCAGCCTTACAACGTGTCCGGCCACTTCGTGTGGATCGGGGAGCGGACCCGGCAGCTCGACGGCGCACACGTGGAGTACTTCCGCCACATCCGCAACCCCATCGGCTGCAAGCTCGGGCCGAGCGCCACGGCCGACGACGCGCTCGCGCTCGCGCGCCAGCTGAACCCCGAGAACGAGCCCGGCCGGTTGACGTTCATCACCCGCTTCGGCGCCGAGCGGATCCGCGACGGGCTGCCGAGCCTGGTCGAGAAGGTCACCGCCGAGGGCGTCAACGTGACCTGGGTCAGCGACCCGATGCACGGCAACACCTTCGAGGCGTCCTCGGGCTACAAGACCCGCCGCTTCGACGATGTGCTCTCCGAGGTCCGCGGCTTCTTCGACGTGCACCGGGCGCTCGGCACCGTCCCCGGGGGCATCCTGGTCGAGAACACCGGCGACGACGTCACCGAGGTGATCGGCGGCGGCGAGGACCTCGACGAGGCCGGCCTGGCCCACCGCTACGAGTCGGTCGTCGACCCGCGGCTCAACCGGGTGCAGTCGCTGGAGATGGCGTTCAAGGTCGCGGAGATGCTGCGGCGCGCCTGAGCGCTCCCCGCGGTGGTTGAGGTGCGAGCGCCAGCGAGCCTCGCAACCACCCGGCAGCACGGTCGTCGTCGAGGCTCGTCGCCCGGCCCGTTCTCCGGTTCACGGCGTCGGCTGGCCACTAGGGTCGTCGCATGCCCGACTTCACCTGGCTCCCGGCCCATCAGGCAGCGGCCGAGGACGTCGAGGCCGTGTTCGCCACGGGGGGCGCCCGCAAGTGCCGGTGCCAGGCGCTCAAGGTGCCCGGCTGGATCTGGCGCGACACCACTCAGGACGAGCGGGACGCCGCGCTGCTGGAGCAGACCGCCTGCGGCACGGACGGGCCGACGTCAGGGTTGATCGGGTACGTCGACGGCGAGGCGGCCGGTTGGGTCGCGGTCGAGCCGCGGGAGAACTACCCCAGGCTGTGGAGCCGGAAGCAGGCCTGGATGCGGATGGACCCCGAGCTCGAGGGCGTCTGGTCGGTGACCTGCTTCCTCGTGCGCAAGGGCCAGCGCCGGTCGGGACTGACCTATGAGCTCGCCACCGCGACCGTCGAGTACGGCGAGCAGGTCGGCGCCCGCGTCCTGGAGGGCTACCCGATCGAGCCGCCGCCGGGCAGGTCCGTGATCTGGGACGAGGCGTCGGTCGGGCTGGTGCAGGTCTTCCTCGAGGCCGGCTACGAGGTGGTGGCCTCGCCCACCCTGCGGCGCCGGGTGGTGCGGCGGCGCCTGAGCAACGCCTCATGACCGTCGCTCCCGGCGCGACGAGGGCTCCGTGGCGCAAGCAAGGAGTTCTCCGCGTCGATGTCGGACCGGTGACACCCGGGCACGGCGATGTGACTCGTCGACGCTGAACTCCGACATCACAAGCCATCGGCCAGCCACCTGCGGCGCCGTCCCTCGCCCTGCTTGCGCGCAAGCAAGGTGGTCTCCGGGCCGATGTCGACCCCGTGGCACCCGAGCACGGCGACGTGACCCGCCGACGACCCTGTGGACGGAGCCGGCACGGCGCGAGCGGCGATGGCAGCCTGCGTCGATGCGTCCGTTCACCCGGCCGGACTCGGCGTCGCTGAACGACATGCTCACCGACGCCGCGGTGGCGCGCCTCGCCGAGGGCGGGGCCGAGCTGCTCACGCTGCAGTCGGTCGCCGCCTGGCTGGGCCTGACGCGGCAGGCGCTGAGCCAGCGGCTCGATGATCCGAACGGCCCGCGCCGCCGGATGATCCAGCTGATCGTGCTGACCTTCGGTGAGCGCTGGCTCACCTGGGTCGGCCCCGGCCCGATCCACGGCGACCTGGACCGGCCGCCGGTCCGGCTGCCCGCGACGCCGGACGAGATCCACGCCGTGCGGGTCTGGACGGCGCTGACGGAGCTCGCCCGCAGCGAGGCGGCCCGAGGCAATCCGCATCCGCTGACCGCCCTCACCCGAGTCCGAGACGAGGAGCGGGCGTTGGTGCGGCGACTGGTCATCCCGGTGACGAGGACGATGATCTCGGCGAGTGACCTCCACGCCTGTTGGCCCTGGTCGAAGGGCTGCGGCTCGCCGTGAGCCGCCCCACCGACCCGCTCGCGCCGGACGTCGCACGCAGGTTCCTCGACGATGAACTCGACCGCCTCCGCCGTCGACCCGAGTGACAGGATGGCGCGTGTGATCGACCTCCGCTCCGACACCGTCACCCGCCCCACCGACGACATGCGCGCGGCGATGGCCCGCGCGGAGGTCGGCGACGACGTCTACGGCGAGGACCCGACCGTCAACGCGCTCGAGGAGCGGGTGGCCGAGCTCTTCGGCCACGAGGCGGCGCTGTTCACCGCGACCGGGTCGCTGGCCAACGTGCTCGCCGTGGCCTCCGTGGTCGGCCCGGGCCAGGAGGTGCTCTGCGAGTCCCGCGCACACATCGCACGAGCCGAGCTGGGCGCCCACGGGGCACTCACCGGGCTCACCATGCGCACCTGGGTCGACCCGGCCGGCCAGATCGACCTGGCGGCCATCGACGGCCTCGTCGCGCCCGACCTCGGGCCGTTCTTCGTCCGGACCACCGCCATCGCCGTGGAGAACACCCACAACTTCGCCGGGGGCACGGTGCTGCCGCTCAGCGACCTGTCCGCGCTGCGCTCGCTCGCCGACGAGCACGGCTGCGCGGTGCACCTCGACGGAGCCCGGATCTGGAACGCGCATGTCGCGACCGGGGTGCCGCTGGCGTCGTACGGCGCCACGGCGGACGTACTGGCCGTCTGTCTCTCCAAGGGGCTCGGTGCGCCGGTGGGCTCGCTGATGGTCGGGAGCGCCGACGCGGTCGCCGAGGCCCGGGTCCGCCGCAAGCGACTCGGTGGCGGCATGCGGCAGGCCGGTGTCCTGGCCGCTGCCGGCGACCACGCCCTCGACCACCACGTCGACCGCCTCGCCGACGACCACGCCCACGCGCGGCTCCTGGCCGAGGCGTGCGGCGTCGACCCCGCGGGCGTCGCCACCAACATCGTGACCTTCGACCACGCCGAGGCGCGGGCGCTGGTCGCGCAGGCCCGCGGGGAGGGCGTGCTGATCGGCACCGTGGGTGCCCGGACGCTGCGGCTGGTCACCCATCTCGACGTCAGCCGCGCCGATGCCGAACGCGCCGCGAGCGTCCTGTCGCGGCTACTCGCCGCGTAGTGACACGTCGCTGATCGCGGTGAAGTCGCGGCCGCCCGGCCGGCTCACCCCGACCAGCCGGAGCCGTACGACGCTGGTCTCGACCCGGTCGACCGCCACGGTCTGCAGCTCGCGGGACCGCGTCAGGGTCTGCCGGACCGGATCACCCGCTCCGAACCTCCACACGACCTCGAGCACCCGGCGGTTGGCGGTGTACCAGTCGTTGGGCGGGTCCTTCTTCGCATAGCCGTTGATCAGGCCCACCTCGGTCAGTGTCACCGGCGCGTCGAACCGGAACACCAGCACCTTGCCGGTGCCGTCGCCCGGCATCCGCCAGCAGGTGCTCGGGTCGCCGTCGAGCAGGTTCGCGGCGCCGTAGGTCACCCGGTTGCCCTGGTTGTCGCGGCTCGCGCGCGCCGGCTTCGGCACCCGCGCGCTCGCCTCGCCGGTCAGGTCGGTGCCGCCGGGATCGTCGGAGCCGGCGGCGGGCTCGTCCTGTGCGGTCTGCGGGTCGTCGTCGCCCCCGGTGACCAGGACCATGCCCGTGGCTGCGATGAGCGCGACGAAGAGCAGCCCGAGCACCCACGGCACCCACGCGGCGGCCCGCCGTTCCCGATGGCTGGTCGCGGGCGCGGGCGGGGGCGGCTGTTCCGCGGTCGGCGGCGCAGCCGGGGGAGTGACCTCGTCGGCGTACAGCGGGAACCGCGCCGGCGTCGGCGCGTCCGGCGGGTCGGCCTCGTCGGCGAACAGCGGGAACCGGGGCGGCGGAGGGGCGGTGCCGGGCGTCGGCGCCGACGGGTGCGCGGGTGCCGCGGGCTCGGCGCCCGGTGCGCCTCCCGGCCGGTCCGGCGCGGGCGGAGGCTGATCGCCGACCGGCGGCGGCTCGGCCGGAGCCGTGGGCCGCCCGCACCGCGTGCAGAACGGTCCTGCCACCGGCTGGTGGCCACACGCCGCGCACGTCGTCATGGGGCACCAGTGTGCCCGACGCGGCCCGTGGGGGCGCAGGACGGTGCGCTCAGACCGGTGCGACCGGGTCGCGTCCCATCAACGGCGGCAGCTGTCGCACCGCCTGCGCGAGGACGCGGAGCTCGGGACCGTCCAGCGCCTGTGCGCCGTCGCACAGCGCGGTCTCCGGGTCCGGATGCACGTCGACCACCACGCCGTCGGCGCCGACGCTGATGCTGGCCCGCGCCAGCGGCACCACGAGGTCCTTGCGGCCCGACGCGTGCGACGGGTCCACCACCACCGGGAGGTGGCTGCTGGCCTGCACAACCGGCACCGCCGACACGTCGAGCGTGTTGACGGTCGCCGGCTCGAAGGTCCGGATGCCGCGCTCGCAGAGCACGATGTCGAGGTTGCCCCGCTGGGCGACGTACTCCGCCGCCATCAGCCACTCCTCGATCGTCGCGGTCATCCCACGCTCGAGGAGCACCGGGAGCCCGGCCTCACCGACCGCCTGGAGCAGGCCGAAGTTGGCCATGTTGCGGGTGCCGATCTGCAGCATGTCGGCGTGCTCGGCCACCACCGGGACGTCCCGCGAGTCGACCACCTCGGTCACCACGGGCAGCCCGACGGACTCACCGACGGCGGCGAGGATCTCGAGGCCCTTGCGGCCCAGCCCCTGGAAGGCGTACGGCGACGTCCGTGGCATGAAGGCGCCGCCGCGCAGCAGCGTCGCTCCGGCGGCCCTGGCCATCGTCGCGGACTCCCGGGTCTGGTCGGCGGTCTCGACCGCGCACGGTCCCGCGATCAGCGAGAACCACTCCGGGCCGACGGTGGCGCGGGCCTCGCCCTTGCCGACCAGCACGGTGGACCGGTCGGGGTGGTGCTGCCGGCTCACCAGCTTGTAGGGGTCGGAGATGCGGTGCACCCCGGCGACCCCACGCATGGCGCGCAGGTTGAGGTGATGGAAGCTGTCGATGTCGCCGATCAGCCCGATGATGGTGCGGTCCACGCCCTGGGAGACGAATGCCTGTCCGCCGACGGACTCGACGCGCTCGACGACGTGCGCCACGTCCTCGTCGGTGGCGTCGGGGGCCATCACCACGACCATCGTCCACTCACTCTCTGCGCCGTCACGGGCAGCGTCCGGTCCTCCGCCGACCGAGCACCGAGACCGCGATCGTGCGTCGCTCCGACGTTAGGGGCGCAAGGTCACGGTCTGGTCTCGGACTCAGGATCCGGACGTGATGCGCATCACCCTTCGGCTCCGCGGGCCGATGATCGGCGGTCCGATCGGGTCACTCCCGCAGCCGGCGCAGCAGTGCCAGGTCGGGGTCGTCGGCCTCCCGCGAGCCCGGGGTCTCCAGGATCAGGGGCACGCCGTCGGTGGCCGGATGGGCGAGGAGCTCGGCGAACGCCGTGGTCCCGATGTGCCCCTGGCCGAGCTTCTCGTGGCGGTCCTTCAGCGACCCGCGCACGTCCTTGGAGTCGTTGGCGTGGATCAGCCGCAGCCGCTGCGGCCCGCCGATCTCGACGATCCGGTCGATCGTCGCCGTCGTGCCGCCCGGCTCGTCCAGCGGCGCCCCTGCCGCGAAGACGTGGCAGGTGTCGAGACAGATGCCGGCCTTGGGATGACGGTCGAGCGCCTCGAGATAGGCGGTCAGGTCCTCGACGCCGGCGCACAACGAGCGCCCCTGTCCCGCGGTCGGCTCCAGCAGCAGCCACGGAGCATGGTCGGGCTCGATGGTCTCCAGCACCGGCAGCAGCGCCTCCCGCACCTGCCGCAGCGCGGCGCGGTGGCGCGCCTCGCCGTCCTCGGGGTCGACGTAGGACCCGGTGTGGACGACGACGCCCTCGGCGCCGATCGCGGCGGCGCGGCCGAGGTTGTGCGCCACCAGGGCCGCCGACCGTTCGTACGTCGACGGCGTGGGCGAGCCGAGGTTCACCAGGTAGGGCGTGTGGATCAGCACCCGGATCCCGCGCTCGGCCGTCGCCTCCCGGAAGGCCCGGTCGATCGCCGGGTCGCCGGGGGAGCAGGCCCAACCGCGCGGGTTGCCGACGAAGACCTGCATCGCCTCGCAGCCGAGCTCCTCGGCATGGCGCAAGGCTCCCGCGACGAGGTTCTTGCCGACCAGGACGTGGGTGCCGAGCGGGTTGCGCATGGCCCGGACGGTAACGGCCCCGGGCCGGTGGCGGCGTCCCCGGTCCGCCGACTCGGCCTCGACCCACGGAGCGAGGGTCAGATCTCGTAGATGATGATCTCGCTGCCGGCCGGCACCTCGGTGCCCGCGGGCGGGTCGGTGCTGGCGACGACCTTCAGCCCCAGGTGGATGGTCGCCTTCTCGACCTTCACCTTGAAGCCGAGCTCCTCGAGCTCCTTCTTGGCGTCCTTGGTCGACTCGCGTGCCAGCGACGGGATCTCGACGAGGGGTGGCCCCTTCGAGACCTCGAGCTTGACGACGTCGCCCTGGTAGAGCGTGCCGTCGGACGGGGACTGGGCGAGCACGATGCCCGCGGGGACCTCCTCGTCGTACCGCTCCTCGGTGACCTCGACCCGGAGCCCGGCGTCCTCCATGGCCTCGATCGCCTCGTCCGAGCTCTCGCCGGTCCAGTCGGTCACCTCGACCGGCTGTCGTCCCTTGCTGATCACCAGCGTGACCGCCGAGTCCACCGGGAGGTTGCGGCCCTTCTTGGTGCCGTGCTTCGGCAGTGAGCGGATCACCCGTCCCTCCGGGACGGTCTCCGACCACCGCTCGCGCTCCCGGCGGACCACCATCTTGACCTCGGCGAGCGCGGCCGTGGCCTCGTCGATCGTCATCCCGCTCAGGTCGGGCACGTCGTAGCGCTCCGGGCCGAGCGACAGCGTCAGCGTCATCGTGCCGCCCGGCAGGATCCGGTCACCCGACGCCGGGTCGCTGTCGATGACGTCGCCCTTGGGCACGCTCTCGGAGTACGCCGGTGTCGCGTACTCGACCTCGAAGCCGGCGAGGTCGAGGCGTTTCTCGGCATCGGTCTGGCTGAGCCCGATCACGCTGGGTGCGGTGGTGTAGCGCGCCCACCCGAACCAGTAGCCGCCGCCGATCAGACCGACCACCAGGGCGACCACCACCGGGATCACCCAGCGGCGGCGCGGGCGGTGGGGCGGCGGGTCGTCGTGGGCCTGGTCGGACATGCCGATCACCGAGGTGGTCTCGACCGGTGCCGTCGCGGGCGATCCGTCGGGCGGGGGCCAGGCGGGTGGTGGGATGGTCGGAGCCGCCGGGTCCGGTGCGACCGCGCGGGGCGCCGGGGCGAGGTCGGCGACCAGCTCCGGATCCGACGCGAGGCCCTCGCGCAGTGCCTGGGCGACCCGGTGGGCCTGGTGGGCCAGGACCGCGGCATCGGCCGGCCGCAGCGAGACGTCGCGCGCCGTGGCCCGGCGGACCAGGGCGTCGACGTAGTCCGGGATGCCCGACGCCGCCTCGGACGGCGGCGGGACGTCCTCGTGGACGTGGCGGTAGGCGACCTGGATCGGGCTCTCGCCGGTGTGCGGCTTCGCGCCGGTCAGCAGCTCGTAGAGGATGACGCCGACGGCGTACACGTCGGCGCGGGCGTCGGCCCTGCCGTCGGCGACCACCTCCGGCGCGAGGTAGGAGACCGTGCCGATCAGCACGTCGTTGGCGGTGTGCTGGGTCTCGGCGGTGACCGCCTTGGCGAGGCCGAAGTCGGCGACCTTGACCTGGCCGTCCTCGGAGATCAGCACGTTCTCCGGCTTCACGTCGCGATGGACCAGACCCGCGCGGTGGGCGGCAGCGAGGGCGGTGAGCACCGGGTCGAGCAGGGCGAGAGCACGGTGGGGCGGCATCGGCGCCTGCTCGGCGATCGTGTCGCGCAGCGTGCGCCCGCGGACGAGCTCCATCGCGAGGTAGACGGTGCCGTCGTCCTCGCCCTGGTCGTAGACGGCGACCACGTTCGGGTGCGAGAGCCGCGCCGCGGCCCGGGCCTCCCGGACGAACCGGTCGGCGAACGCGTCCTCGCCGGGGGCGCCGTCGCCGAGACCGGCGTGCATGATCTTGACGGCGACCGTCCGGTCCAGGCGCACGTCGTGGGCCTCGTACACCCCGGCCATGCCGCCGCGGGCGATCCGGTCGCCGATCCGGTAGCGACCGTCGAGCAGGCGGCCGGTGTGGGGGTCGGTCAACGCAGCACCCTGTCCGCGCGCGGCCGGGCCGCGAGCGTAGGTGTCCTCGTGCACGGCGACCCTCCTGACTGCGGTCGGGGAAGCGAGGTCCCGGTCAACTGCCTCATGGTACGGCGCACCCCGGGAACGGTCCTCGCCCCCACGCCGCCCGGACGTGTCGCCGGCGCTCCGCGCTGCGATGATGGACCCCATGAGACGACGCCACCCGACCGTCAGCGCCGACGCGTGCGGAGGCCACCATGGCTGAGGTGAACCTGGCCGACCAGGTCCTGGGCGACCTGGTCGACGACTGGCTCGACCGGGAGGCTGCCGCCGCGCTGCTGGGCGTGACGCCTGCCAAGGTGAAGACGATGGTCCGCGACCACGAGCTCGCGGCCGCCCGCCCCCGCGCCGGGGAGAAGCCGCTGGTGCCCGCGCTGTTCGTGGACGACGAGGGGTTCCCGGTGAAGGGGCTGCACGGCCTGCTCACCGTCCTGCACGACGGCGGGTACGACGACCACGAGTGCATCGCGTGGCTCTTCCTCGACGCCGACCTGCCCGGGCGTCCGATCGACGCGCTGCGGGAGAACCGGGGCTCGGAGGCCAAGCGGCGCGCCCAGGCGATGGCTTTCTGACGCGACGACTGCGCCGTCCGGGGGACGGAGCGGTCGACGCGTGGGATGCTCCCCACATGGACGACCCGCGACGGATCCCGCTCGACCTGCCCGACGGCCGGGTGCTCGACGTGCAGGTGTCAGGTCCGCCCGACGGCGTACCGTTCATCTGGCACCACGGCACCCCCGGCTGCTCCCACCAGCCGGCCGACAAGCGACGCGAGCTCCACTCGCGTGGCCTGCGGCTGGTGTCCTACTCGCGCGCCGGAGCTGCCGGCTCGACCCGCGCCGCCGGCCGCACGGTGGCCGACATCGCGTCGGACGTCGCCGCGGTCGCGGATCATCTCGGCGCCGAGCGGTTCCTCACCGGCGGTGGCTCCGGTGGCGGGCCGCATGCGCTCGCGACGGCCGTCGGGCTGCCCGACCGGGTGCTCGCCGTCCTCGCCGTGTGCTGCGTCAAGCCGTACGTCGGCCAGGCCGACTTCCTCGACGGGATGGGGGCCGACAACGTCGAGGAGTTCACGCTCGCGCTTGACGGCGAGGAGGCGCTGCTGCCGTTCCTGGTGAAGGAGCGCGAGGGCATCGTCGATGCCGACGCCGAGGGCATCATCCGCACCCTCGACAGCCTGCTGCCCGACGTCGACCGCGCCGTGCTGACCGGCGAGCTCGGCGAGGACCTGATCCGCAACCTGCAGGGCGGTGTGCGGGAGCTCTACGGCTGGCTCGACGACGACCTCGCCTTCACCCGCGACTGGGGCTTCGACCTGGCCGACCTCGCCGTGCCGTCGTACCTCTGGCAGGGCACCGAGGACCTGATGGTGCCCGTCCACCACGGTGAGTGGCTGGCCCAGCACCTCCCCGGCGTCGTCCCGCACCTCGAGCCGGGGGAGGGCCACCTCTCGATCCTCGTCGGCGCGTTCGACCGGATGGTCGAGGAGCTGCTCGCGCACGTGCCGCGGTGATCCTCGGAGGAACCTCTCAGGCGCTGGCGCGACTCCGGTACTCCTGCGGGCTCATCCCGCGCTCCCGCTTGAACGCGGCGCTCAGGGCGAACGGTGTGCTGTACCCGACATCGCGCGCGACGCTCGCGACCGTGCGTTGCGGGTCCGCCAGCAGGTCCGCGGCGAGCGCCAGCCGCCATCGGGTCAGATAGGTCATCGGCGGCTCGCCCAGCAGCTGGGTGAAGCGCCGCGCCAGGGACGCCCGCGACACCCCCGCCGCCGAGGCGAGGCTCGCCACGGTCCACGGGCGGCCGGGGGCACCGTGGATCTGGGCGAGGGCGGCGCCGACCACCGGGTCGCTCTGGGCGACGTACCACCCCGGCGCGTGCTCGCGCTGCTCGGCGAACCAGGTGCGCAGCGCCGAGATGAGCAGCACGTCGAGGAGTCGGTCGAGCACGGCTCGCTGGCCCGGCGCCTCGACCGCCATCTCGGACGCGAGCAGGTCGACCAGTGGCGAGCGCCACGTGTCGGCGGTGAGCACGACGACCGGCGGGAGCGCCGCGAGCAGGGGCCGGCTGGCCTCGCCCGCACGCTCGTAGGTGCCGGTCAGCAGCACCGTCCCGCCGTCGGCGTTCTCACCCCAGGTGCGGACGCCGAGCGACCACTCGTCGACCAGGCTGCGGCCGTCCGCGGTGCTGGTGCAGACGTTGCCGGGCAGCACCACCACCGTCGGCGGTGTGCCGGGGTCGTCAGCGACCGTGTAGCACCCCGGGCCGCGGACGATCGCGACGTCGCCGGTGTCCAGCCGGTGGCACGCGCCGCCCTCGTCGAGCACGAGCCAGGCGGAGCCGCGGACCGGCGAGACCACCGTCAGCGGTGCGCGGTCCTCGATGCGCAGCGACCACGGCGGGTCGAGCAGCGAGCGCAGCAGGAACGCGCCGCGGGCACGCGGTCCGTCCAGCAGTGCCTCGAGCACGTCCACCTGAGTGAGCGTACGCATCCCTGGCATCCTCAGTAGGAGAGCCCGACGGCGCGTCCGTGGTCGGTGTCCTCGGTCAGCGCCCGCAGCACGAAGTCAGCGACGTCGGCACGAGACACCTTCAGCGTCAGCCCCGTCGCGTCGGCGTCGAAGCCGTGACGGTACTCGCCGGTGCGCGGACCGTCGGTGTAGGCGCCCGGCCGGACGAGCGTCCAGGCCAGCCCGCTCGCCCTCACCACCTCCTCCTGGCGCTGGTGGTCGGCGTACGCCGGGCGGAGCAGCAGGCCGAACATGAGGTACTTCCACACCAGGCTCAGGTTGGCGCGGCTCTCGCCGGCGCCGAGCGTCGACACGCAGACGAGCCGGTCGACCCCCTCGCGGCGCATGGCGTCGACCACCGTGCGCGTGCCCGCCTCGCGGATGCCGCCGGCCCGCCCGGCACCGAGGGCCACGATCACGGCGTCCGCACCCTTGACGGCCCGGTCGACGTCGTCGGGGGCGGTGGCGTCACCCGCGACGGTCTCGAGGGCGGGGTGGGTCACGTCGAGGCGCGTGGGCTCGCGCACCAGGGCGGTGACGCGGTCGCCGGCGGCGAGGGCCTGGTCGAGGACGTGGCGGCCGATCGTGCCGGTGGCTCCGACGAGTGAGATATCCATGGCTTCTCCTTCTCCGGTGGGAGTTGACTCCACCAGTGAAGGGCCTGCGCGAGACGGGAGCCATGGTCGTGCGGCTCAGGCGCATACGCGACCGTCTCGCCGCGGCGGGGTCAGACGGTGCGCTGCGTCGCCGCCGCGGCGAGGCCCCGGAGCACCTCGCGCGCGTGGGGGTCGATCGGGGCCTGGTCGAGCGCGCCGAGGGCGGCGGCGGCGAGCTGCTCGATGACGGCCTCGACCTGGTCGTGCGCGCCGGAGCGCTCGATGACGCCCCGGAGGTCGGCCACCTGCTCGGTCGTGAGGTTCGTGCCGAGCGCGCTGTCGAGCGCCGCAGCGTCGGCCGCCGGCGCGGCGTCGAGCGCCAGCGCGACCAGCACGGTGCGCTTGCCCTCCACCAGGTCGTCACCCGCCGGTTTGCCGGTGATACCCGGGTCGCCGAACACACCGAGCAGGTCGTCGCGGAGCTGGAACGCCTCACCCAGCGGCAGCCCGTAGGAGCTCAGCGCCCGTCGCTGCTCCTCGGAGGCCCCCGCGAGCGCCGCCCCGACGTGCAGCGGGCGCTCGATGGAGTACTTCGCCGACTTGTAGCGCAGCACCGTCATCGCGGCGTCGACGTCCGCACGGCCGCGTGCCTGCACGGAGACGTCCAGGAACTGGCCGGCGATCACCTCGCTGCGGCAGTGGTCGAAGACCTCGAGCGCCGGACCGACGCGCTCCCAGCCGAGTCCGCACCGGCGCAGCAGCTCGTCGGACCACGTGAGCAGCAGGTCGCCGAGCAGGATCGCCGCGGCGGCGCCGTACTGGCGGGGGTCGCCGGGCAGCCGTTCGGCGAGGTGGGCGGCCTCGAACCCGCGATGGGTGGCCGGCCGCCCGCGTCGGGTGTCCGAGGCGTCCATCAGGTCGTCGTGGACCAGGGCGCTGGCATGCAGCAGCTCCAGGGCGGCCGCGGCCCGCAGCGCGGCCTGCTCGTCGCCCGTGCCGGGCGCGAAGGCACGGAAGCCCCAGTAACAGAAGGCGGCACGGAACCGCTTGCCGCCCGAGACCACCGCGCGCGCCTCGTCGAGCAGCGCGTTCGCGTCGGACCCGAGCGGGGCCAACCGCTCGGCCTGACCGTCGAGGAAGGCGTCGAGCGTGGCCTGGATGCGGTCGCGGAACGCAGCCTGGTCCCATCCCTCGCTCACCATGCGGACGAGCCTAGTGGTCCGATCCGGCGGGCGGCGGGGGCGGGCGGGGTCCCGCTCGGGGACGGCGGGTGTCTCCCCGTTTCCAGTCGTGGCGGAGGTCCGGTCCGTGGGCGTCGGGGCGAGACACCCTCCCGGACCGGCGGAGGCCGGCCCCTAGACTGCCCGGCATGGCTACCGATAGTGACAAATCGCTGGGCGAGTTGATCCGATCGGGTGACCGCTCGTTCTCGTTCGAGTTCTTCCCACCGAAGGACGACGAGGGTGAGCGGCAGCTCTGGGACGCCATCCAGGCACTCGAGCCCTATCGGCCGACCTTCGTGTCGGTGACGTACGGCGCCGGCGGCAGCACGCGCGACAAGACCGTCGAGATCACCGGGCGGATCGCCCGGGAGACCTCGCTGCTGCCCATGGCGCACCTGACCTGCGTCGGTCACACCGTGGAGGAGATCGAGAAGATCCTGGGGGAGATCCGTGAGGCGGGCGTCCGGAACGTGCTGGCGCTCCGCGGCGACCCGCCAGGAGGACCGCACACGGAGTGGGTCCCCACCCCTGGTGGGGTCGACCACGCCAACGAGCTGGTGGCGCTGATCCGCACCACCGACGACTTCAGCATCGGGGTCGCCGCGTTCCCCGAGGGCCACGTGGACGCGCCCTCGGCGGACGCCGACGTCGAGGTGATGGCCGCCAAGCAGGCCGCGGGGGCGGAGTTCGCGGTCACCGAGATGGTGCTGCGTGCCTCGGACTACTTCGGCCTGGTCGAGCGGTGTCGTGCCGCTGGGGTCGACATCCCGATCGTGCCGGGCATCATGCCGATCCTGAACCTGCGGTCGATGCACCGGATGGTGGAGCTCTCCGGCCGGGAGATGCCCGACGAGGTGCTGGCCCGCATCGAGCCGCTCGCGGAGGACCCGACCGCGCTGCGTGCCGAGGGCATCCGGATCTCCACCGAGCTGTGCCAGGACCTGCTCGACGGAGGTGCGCCCGGGCTGCACTTCTACACCCTGAACCGCTCCAAGGCGACACGGGAGATCTTCGAGCAGCTGAGCATCACCGTCTGACCCACCCGTCCCTCACCGACTCGGCGCGTCTCTCGAGGCAGAGCGCGCCGAGTCGGCTGGTCTCGACCTGCCGCGGGTGGGTCAGGCCGGGCCGATCAGCTCGGCCACGAGCGCCGCGGACTGGGTCACGAACGGGACGCCGGCACCCGGGGCGGCGTGTGCGCCGGCGGCGTACACGCCGCGAACCGGGGTCGTCGGTCCGAGGCGGCGACGGACGGTGCCGCGGCCCTGCCACAGCACCCCGCAGGGCGAGCCGCGCCACTGCTCGACCAGCTCGCGGGGCGAGCGGTCCAGCCGGGTCACCACCTGCTCGCGGACGTCGACGCCGGCGCGGGCGAGTGCATCGAGCATGTCCTCGGCGAGCTTGCCGCGACCGTGCAGGGTCCACGCCGCATGGCCCTCGGGGGCGCGGCCCCCCGGGCGCACCGAGATGATGGCGTCGGAGTGGAAGACCACCTCGGTCGGCAGCTGCGGTACCTCGCCCGCCAGCCCGAGGTGAGCCACCACCGGAGGGATCGCGGGCATCGTGCGCTCGACGTACGGCGCCAGCGTGGGTAGTCGTCGCGGGTCGACGGCCACGACCACCGCGTCGGCGTCGATCGCGCCGTCCTCGGTCGCAACCGCGACGACCCGCCCGTCGCGGACCACGAGGTCCTCGACGGCGACGCCGGTGCGGACCGTGACCCGACGGGTGGCGAGGCGAGTGGCCAGCAGGTCCACGAGCCGCGACATCCCGCCCGGGATCCGCCACGCGCCGAAGCACTGCTCCAGGTAGTTGCCCACACCCGCCCAGGCCGGGACGTTGCGCAGGTCGTGGCCCTCGGCGACCGCGGGATGCCCGGCGACCAGCGCCAGCCGCTCGTCACGGAAGTCGCGGCGCAGGCGTCGGTGCAGCGTCTCGCGGGCGTTGAAGAGGGACAGCAGCTCGCGCGAGGCGTGCTCGGGGCTCCAGGGAGCCTCGACGTAGTGGCGGCGGAGCACGTCCCACACCGGCGCGTAGGTGTCGACGTGGGCCGACCAGGCCTCGCCGAGTCCGCTGCCGAGCTCCTCGAACGCCGCGATCTGCGCGGCCCGGGAGCCGCCCGGCACCCGCACCGACGTCCGGTCCTCGAAGCGGTGCTCCCGGATCACCTCCACCGGTTCCAGCTCGCCGTCGATCTCCTTCTCCAGTGGCCGGCCGGACTTGCGGAACAGGTCGCGCAGCGCGGCCGGCAGCAGTGTCGACGCCGGTCCGCCGTCCCAGCGGAAGCCGTCCTGACCGACCTCTCCGAGCGCGCCGCCGAGGGTGCCCGCCGCCTCGAGGAGGGTGACGTCGTGCCCCTGTTTCGCGAGCCGTGCGGCCGACGCGAGGCCGCCGAGCCCGCCGCCGACGACCACGATCGAGGATGCCGTCCCCGACCCACCGGCGCGGGACACCTAGGCCACGTCTCCGTCGACCTCGACCGGGGTGCCGCCGGTGAGTCGCAGCAGCTCGTCGTAGGAGGTCCGGAAGACCGCAGCGGGATGGCCGCCGGCCGCCCACACCTCGTCGTAGCGCCGCAGCCAGCTGTCGAGGTACGTCGGCACCGCGCTCGGGTGTCCGATGGGGGAGACCCCGCCGATCACCTGACCGGTGTGCTCCCGCACGAACTCCGGCGACGCGCGCCGCAGCCGCTCGACACCGATCCGCGCCGCGGTGGCCGCGGTGTCGACCCGGTGGGCGCCGGAGGTCAGCACCAGCACCGGTCCGTCGCCGCCGTCGAAGAGCAGGCTGTTGGCGATCGCGCCGACCTCGCAGCCCAGCGCCTCGGCGGCGAGTGCGGCGGTGTGGACCGAGTCGGGCAGGATGACGATCTCGCCGGTGCCGCCCCGGCGCTCGTGCTCCTCGCGGAACCGGGTGATCGACGGGTGGTCCTCGTGCATGGACACCGACCCTAAGGTATGAGGGGTGCCCGGTCTCGGGAGCCCGCTCAGCGGCAGGAGGACGACGACGTGATGGACAGGCGACCCGCGGTGGTCGAGGCGGCCAGCTGGTTGCTGTGGACGCTGGTGGCGGCCGGCGGTGTCGTCACCGTGCTCGTGGTGGTGTTCCGCAACGATCTCGACGAGGTCTGGTCGCCGAACCCCGACGCCGACAGCCAGGTGGAGCCGATCGACTTCGTCTGGGTCATCGTCGTCCTCTACGTCGTCGTGGCGCTCACCACGCTGTTCCTGATCCCGCTGCTGCGGCACGGTCACAACTGGGCCCGCCACTCGCTCGCGGTCTTCGCCGCCGGGATCCTGGTGTCCGCGGTGGCCGTGGTGCAGACCTCGCCGCCGCAGCTGATCCGGTTCTGCTCGATCGCCGCGGCCGTGCTGGCGGCGGTGACCCTGGTGTTCCTCTGGCATGTCCAGGCGCGGCGGTTCTGCGCAGCGGCGGAGCGGAGCAGGGCCGAGCTCGCCCGCACCGACGACGCGGCGCCGGACGGCGCTGCGCACCACGGGTCGGGATCCGACGCCGACGCGCCGTCGGACTCCTCCGCCTGACGCTCCCCGCGGGAGCGCACCGCCCCTGCCGGGCCGCGAGCGATCGCTCACGGGCCCTTGACGACGGTAGGGGGTGGGCCGCTACTGTGGTCATGTTCGAACGTGTGTTCGAACAGTCGGTGGGGGCGAGTCGACCCCGTCCCCACCGGCGCCACCTGGAGGAAGGGGACCGGTCATGGCGGCGCACCCGACGAACGATCCGGCACGACAGGCGGCACCGGAGGTGTTGCCGGCAACGACGCATTCCTACCTGATGCGTGCGGCACATTCGCTCAGTGAGGCGGTGACCGCGCGTGACGTCGCCACGCGATACGCCGCGGCGCACGTCGCGGCGCTGCGGGCGGCCGCGGCGCTGCTCGCCGCGCGAGCCCGACCCACGGCCGGGCCGCGCCGCCGCCAGCAGAACGCGTGGACGCTGCTGGCGGAGGTGGCGCCCGAGCTCGGTGAGTGGGCGACGTTCTTCGCGGCCGGCGCCGGCAAGCGCGCCGCGGCCGAGGCCGGCTCGACCCGTGCGGTGAGCGAGCGGGAGGCCGACGACCTGGTGCGCGACGCGGATCGCTTCCTGGCGCTCGTCGAGCAGACCCTGGGGCTCGCCGCGCACCTGCCGGTCGAGAGCTCGTCGGCGCGAGCCGTGAGCTGAGCCGCCAGCACGGCGCGACCGGTCCGACGACGAGGGTCGGGGATCTCTATGGTGGTCCCATGGTCTCCAGCGAGCGCCGCGGCACGGCGCGCACGGCGGTCGTGTGGGATGCGTTGGCTCCGGTGCTGTCCGGCGCCCCGCGCGACGTGGTCGACATCGGCGGCGGCACGGGTGGGTCGGCGGTGCGGGCGGCGGAGCTCGGCCACCGGGTCTCGGTGGTCGATCCGAGCCCGGACGCGCTCGCGGCACTCGATCGTCGCGCCCGCGAAGCGGGCGTGGCTGTGGCCGGTCACCAGGGCGATCTCGCCGACCTGGCGAGCGTCGTCGGCGCCGGGAGTGCTGACGTGGTGCTCTGCCACGGCGTCCTCGAGGTGGTCGACCCCAACGATGCGCTGGCGACGATCCGCCGGGTGCTCCGGCCGGGCGGCACGCTTAGCCTGCTGGTGGCGCAGCGGCACGCCGCGGTCATCGCGCGGGCGCTCGCCGGCCACTTCCAGCAGGCCCGCGCGCTGCTCGAGCACCCCGACGAGAGCGCCGGGCGGATCGGGCATCGCTTCACCGCCGACGAGCTCGCCACCCTCCTCGGGTCAGCCGGCTTCGAGATCGACGCGGTGCACGCGGTGCGCGTCTTCGCCGACCTGGTCCCGGGGTCGCTGCTCGACCTGGAGCCCGGGGCGACGGCCGCCCTCATCGAGCTCGAGCGCGCGGTGGCGGCCCTTCCCGACTACCTGCCGCTCGCGACCCAGGTGCACGTGCTCGCCCACTGAGCCTCGATGCGTGGATGGACGCCGTAGCAAGCGTCACCAGGAGTGTGCGAGGGCCAGGCGCCGGCGCGTCGGCGGTCCGGTTGCACCGTTGGGCGTCGGCAACGCCGCCATCGCGCGCTCCTGGTGTCGCGCAGGAGGCGGCCCACCACGGATCGAGGCTGCGGCGGGGGAGCGGCGGTGACCGAGTCGCGCTGCCCCTTGCTGCACGTGGACATGGACGCGTTCTACGCGGCCGTCGTGATCCGGGACCGGCCCGAGCTCCACGACGTGCCCGTCGTGGTGGGCGGCGGGCATCGCGGCGTCGTGCTCTGTGCCAACTACCCCGCCCGCCGCTACGGCGTGCACTCCGGGATGTCCGGCATCGCGGCTCGGCGGCAGTGCCCCGGCCTGGTCGAGGTGGCGCCCGACTTCGACGCCGTACGCCCCGTCTCGGCCGGCATCATGGAGACCTTCCGCAGCTTCACCCCCGTGGTCGAGGTGGTCTCGCTCGACGAGGCGTTCCTCGACGTCCGCGGCGCGACCCGGATGTTCGGCTCACCGGAGCAGATCGCCGACGCGATCCGTCGGCGGATCCGGGAGGAGCACGGGCTCGCGTGCTCGGTCGGGATCGCCGCCGCGGTCTCGGTGGCCAAGCTCGCCAGCCGACGCGCGAAGCCCGACGGGGTCCGGGCGATCCCGCCTGAGCGGTTCGCGGCGGAGGTGCACCCCCTCGATGTGGGCGAGCTGTACGGCGTCGGCGAGCCGACGCGGCAGCGGCTCCACGCGATCGGCCTGGTCACCGTGGGGGACGTGGCTCGGGTCCCGGTCGACCAGCTGCAGCGGATGGTCGGTCACCACCTGGGCAGCACGCTGCACCGGTTGGCCCACGGCAGCGACCGGTCGGTGCTCCGGCCCGGCGGTGCCGGGGTGTTCGGCTTCGGCGAGGGGACGCCCGAGGGGAGCATGGGCAACCAGCACACGCTCCCGGCGGACACCCGCGCTCCGGAGGTGCTGGCGGCCGAGGTGCTGCGGCTGTCCGAGCGGGTCGCCGCACGGCTGCGGGCGGCCCACAAGGTCGCGCGCACCGTGGCGCTGACGATCCGGTACGCCGACTTCACCACCATCAGCCGGTCGCACACGATGCGAGAGCCGACCGACGTCACCCACGAGGTCTTCGGCGTGGCCGTGCGGCTGCTGACGGCGCTGCGACCCTTGCCGCAGCCGGTGCGGCTGGTCGGGGTCCGTGCCGAGGGGCTCACGCAGCGCGGCGGCTCGCGCCAGCTGGCGTTGGGGGAGCGGGACCCGGGCTGGTCGGAGGCCGACCGAGCCGTCGACGTGGCGACGGGCCGGTTCGGCAGAACGGCCGTGCGGCGGGCCAGCCTGTTGGCCGCGGACCGTCGGATATTCCCCCGGGATCGATGAAATTCCACCGTCGCCTACCGGGATTGCGAGCGGCTGCCTACACTGGTTGTCACAACCGTGTGACGCGTCATCCAGTGGAGGATCCGGTGCCACTCTCCGAAGAGGAGCTTCGACTGCTCGAGCAGATGGAGCGCGCTCTTGTCGAGGAGGACCCCAAATTCGCCTCGACCCTGCGTGGGACCACCATGCGCCGCGCCGCCCGACGCCGCGCGGTGATCGCCGGGCTGGCGTTCGCGATCGGCATCGCCGTGCTGATGACCGGCGCGATCAGCGGCCTGTGGTGGCTGGGCATCGTCGGGTTCGTCGTCATGCTGGGCTCGGCCACGATGGCGCTCAGCGCTCTGCGTGGTCAGCAGCAGGCCGGTCCGGCGCCCGAGCAGACCGAGCACCCCTCGGGTTTCGGTGTGGTCGAGGGCGGTCGTGGACGACGCGGTCGCAAGAAGGCCAAGCAGCAGCGCACGCACGGCTCGTTCATGGAGCGCATGGAAGACCGCTGGCGCCGCCGCCGCGAGCGCGGCGGCTTCTGAGCAGCGCGAGCTGAGCCTCCGACTCCGAGGCACCGGGCGGACGCCTCCTGCAGCCTCTCGACCTGCGGGCGGAACCGCTCGATCCTGAGCGCTGAAGCGTTCGGCGAGCGCGGTCGTCGGGGATGAGTCGGCTCCCGGTCTCCGCAGCCCGGTCAGCCGACGGGCTCCGGTTGGAGCTCGAGGTCGGGCAGGTCGGCCGCCGACACCTGACGCTGCGCCCAGGTGCGGGGCCACCACACCGCACGGCGCCGGGCGCGAGGCGTCGTACCTGCGGCCAGCGCCGCGAGCACGGTGGTCGCGTCCTCGCGGACCGTGACGGTCTCCCCGACTCCCGAGGACGCGTCGGGAGGCGCGTAGCGGTGGTGCTCGACGGTGCTCACGATCCGCCAGAGTGCCTGCCCCGCATCCGTCGACCCGGCTGGGCCGGCGCGCGCCGGGTCGACGGCAGGCACACCGAGGTGCGGGACGAGCCCGGCGCCGATCTCGCGCGGGGAGCGCCCCTCGGGCCAGCGGATGCCGAGGTCGATCGCGCTCGCGTGCAGCTCGGACCAGATTGCGTCCGGCCCGCCGGCGAGGCGTCGCTCACGCCGGCGTTCGCGGAGCCGTCGCGGTGCGAGCGCCCCCACGAGCAGCACGACGCCGAGGAGCGCGAGCAGCGCGATACGGAAGGTCGCGCTGTGCCAGAGCCTGTTGTCGCCGGCGCCCTCCGCGGCCGCGTCGTCCGCGGCGAGGGCGTCCTCGGGACCCGGCTCGATCAGCCGCTGGGAGTCCGGCACGTCGTCGCTCTGGCCGGGATCGCCGCCGTCCGTTCCGGACCCGCCGCCCGCCGCCTCCGGCACCCGTGAGTACGACGGAGTGGTGCCCGCTCGGGCTGCCGGCGTCGGCTCGAACCGGACCCAGCCGGCACCGCTGAAGTAGAGCTCCGGCCACGCGTGCAGGTCGTGGGAGCTGTAGGTCCAGGTGCCGTCCTGGTTGCGGCTCGGACGGAGGAAGCCGACGGCGACCCGCGCCGGGATGTCGAGCATCCGCGCCATCACCGCCATGGCCGAGGCGAACTGCTCGCAGTAGCCGACGCGCCCGCCGGGTGAGAGGAACGATCCGAGGGTGGTGTTGCCGACCCCCTCGGGCGCCCGCTCGAGGGAGTAATCGAACTCGGTCCGGAACCACTGCTGCAGCAGCGTGGCCCGGTCGTAGTCGGTGGTGGCGGTGCGGGTGACCGAACGTGCCCAGAACTGGACGTTCTCGGGCGTGCCCGGCAGCTCCAGCGTCTCCTCACCCACCGCCAGGGAGGACGACTCGCCGAAGAACCGTCCGTCGCCGCCGTAGTCGAGCTCCAGGCTGGTGGCCCGGTAGGACATCCCTGCCGTGGTGCTGTCGTCGGTGGCGAGGAAGTCCATGGTGGCGGGGTCGAACCGCCAGTCGCCGCGCGCCTCCACGGCGGCTGCGGGGAAGGGGGTCGGCAGCCACGTCGACTCGAAGTCGGCGGAGATCACCAGTCGGTAGTCGTAGGTGCGTCGGGGGACCTCCGGCGCGAGACCGACCGGTACGGGGAGCTCTCCCTCGGTGCGGTTGGCCGAGTTGACGTCGCGGTCGCCGCTGCTCCACTCGGACCCGGTGTAGCGGTTGAGCACGGCGATCCGGAGGTAGGACGGGTCGGGATCACCGGTGGCCAGCCGGACGAGCGGGATGTCCGCGCCGCGCTCGAGGTCGCGGCGCATGTCGGTGACGGGCTTGCGGATCCGGATCTGGTCGTCGCCGCCGCCCCCTCCGACGGCGAACAGGTCCAGGTCCATCACCGGCACGAAGAGCGGCACGGCGACGGCGAGCGCGGTCGCGGTGAGAGCGATGCGGCCGGCGCCCGCGCGGACGGCGTCGCTGACCGGATTGGTCTCGGCGAGCGGGTTGCCGGCGACCGGACCGAGACCGCGCCCCCAACGGAGCAGCCGGTCGCGCGTGTCGAGGTGCAGCAGGGTCAGGAAGCCGGCCGTCGCACACAGGAAGGAGAACCAGGCGGACCCGGGCGTTGCGATCCCCGCGGGCACTGAGTAGACGGCGAGCAGCGCCAGGCCGGAGATCGGCACCCGCCGGAGCCCGCAGGCCAACAGGTCGACCAGCAGGATGAGCGCTGTACCACCGAGGATGAGCAGGGGCGCCACCGACGGCACGTCGTCGCCGATCGGTGCGGCGTACTGCTGGGCGGAGTCGAGCGCCTCGGCGACGGCGGTGCGGATCTGCGCGCGGGTGGCCTCGGTGGGCAGGAAGCTGCCGCCGACCGCCCGGCACACCACCAGGCCGGCCGCGGCGGTCTGCGCCACCAGGGTCAGCACGGTGGGGACGCCGAGCCCGCGGAGCGTGCCGCCGATCAGGGTGACCACCACCGCCACGCCGAGCAGCGGCCCGAGGTACTCGTCCGGCCCGACCAGGAACCCGCGCCAGGAGAGCAGCGCCGCCCAGGTCGTCGCCGCAGCGAGCGAGGCCATCACCATCGCGTGCCCGAGCGACTGGCGCGCGTTCATCGGATGCCGCCCTCGGAGGAGTACGCCGGCGGCGTGCCGGTCGCCGCGCCGCGACGGTTGTGGTGCGTGAGCGTGGTCCAGACGGTCTCGAGCCGGTCGTCCGACCCCAGCTCGACGGCCCGCCACCCCGCGCCGATCACCGGTGCGGCGATGGCCCGCGACGGGTCGGACGCCGTCCCGGGCCACTGGTCCACGTCGAGGACGACCGCGAGCGCGGTGTCACAGTGGTGCCGCAGCCGTCGCAGCGCCGGCAGGTCGCTGTCATCCACCCGACCGAGCACCGCGACCAGCAGGCCGCCCGTGGCTCCCTCGCTCAGCCACCGCGTGTCGATCGACGGCGCCGGCTCCGCACGGACGACGGCGAGCCGCTCGAGCAGGCTGCCCGCGGACTCGCCCGCCTCCGTGGTGCTGCCGTCGGCGGTCGCGAAGCGCACTGTGAAGCCCTGGTGGTCGAGATGGAGCGCGATCGAGGCGGCCGCGCTGACCGCGGGCTCGAAGCTCGAGCCCAGCCCCTTGCCGCGGTGCGCACGGGACCGGTTGTCCAGCAGCACCGTGGCCTGCGCCTCCCAGGGCTGCTCCTCCTTGCGGACCATCAGCTGGCCCACGCGTGCCGAGCTGCGCCAGTGGACCCGCCTCAGCTCGTCGCCGCGGCGGTACTCCCGGACGCTCACGTCCTCGGCCGATCCGGCGGCGAACGCCTGCGGCCGGTGCTCACCGGAGCCGCTCCAGCCGCCGGTGAGGCTCTGACGGGGGAGAGCGACGGTCCGCGGCGTCACGATGAGCGCGGCGGTGCCGGCGACGGTCTGCTCCATCTGGAGCAGGCCGAAGGGATCCCCGGACCGGAGGGTCAGTGGACCGATCGCGAAGTGCCCCCGGACGTCGGAGCGCACCTGGTAGTGCACGGTGCGGCGCCAGCGGCGACCCAACCCCTGGAGCACGAACCGGGGCCGCGACCCGAGGGCGTAGGGCACCTGGTCCTCGACGAGGAGGGCACCGGCGGCGGCGGTCCCGTCGTTGACGATCTCGAGGTCGACCCGGGCGCTCTGGCCCGCACTGACCATGCGGGGCCGGATCGTCCGGGCCGTGGTCACCCGATAGCGGCGGCGTCCCACGAAGAACGCCGCGACCAGCGGCAGCGCGAACGCCAGGACGCCGATCCGCACCAGCGTCGTCTGTCCGAGGAGGACGGCGCACCCGATCGCGGTGGCGCCCGCCGCGACGAAGGCCCGCCCGCGCAGCGTGAGACCGGCCAGGCCACTACGCACGATGCTCCGGCACGGGGACGGTCGCTGCGACGTCGTCGAGGATGTGGTCGGCGGCGTGGCCCCCGACCGAGGCCTCCGCGTTCGGCATCACGCGGTGGGCGAGCACAGGCTGCACGAGGGCGCGGACGTCGTCGGGCAGCACGTACTCGCGCTGCTGGATCGCGGCGTAGGCCTTGGCCGCCCGCACCAGGTGCAGTGTCGCGCGCGGAGAGGCGCCCAGCAGCAGGCGCGGGTCCTCGCGGGTGGCGGAGGTGAGCGCGACGGCGTAGCGCTGCACGTCCGCGGCGACGTGGACCTGGCCGACGACGGCGCACAGCTTGCGGATCTCGGCGGTGTCGGTGACCGGCTCGAGATCCTCCAAGGGGTTCTCCCAGGCGTGCGAGCCGAGCATCGCCAGCTCCGCCGCCGCCACCGGGTAGCCGATCGAGACCCGGGCCAGGAACCGGTCGCGCTGTGCCTCCGGGAGGGCGTAGGTGCCCTCCATCTCGACCGGGTTCTGGGTGGCGATCACCATGAAGGGGGAGTCGAGGTGGTAGGTGACGTTGTCGACGGTCACCTGTCGCTCCTCCATGCACTCGAGCAGCGCGGACTGCGTCTTCGGCGAGGCACGGTTGATCTCGTCACCGATCACGATGTTCGCGAACACCCCGCCCGGCCGGAACTCGAACTCCCCGGTGGACTGGTTGAAGACCGACACCCCGGTGATGTCCGACGGCAGCAGGTCGGGCGTGAACTGGATGCGCCGCACGCTGGAGTCGATGCTGCGCGCCAGCGCCTTGCTGAGCTGGGTCTTGCCGACACCGGGTACGTCCTCCAGGAGCAGGTGCCCTTCGGCGAGCAGGGTGACCAGCGCCGCGGTCACGACGTCAGGCTTCCCCTCGATCACCTGCTCGACGTTCTCCCGGATCCGGCCGGCGACCCTGGCCACGCTGGCCACGTCTGCGGGGCTGCCGGATGCCTCCGGCGCCATGGGTGGCTCCACCTTGACTCTCCCGTCCTCGAGCGCGCGCTCCCAGCCTAGAGGAGGGGGGTCAGAGACGTGCCTGTCCGCCGTCACGGTCGCCCTGACCAGCGGACCGTTCCCCCTCGTCTCGCTCCACCGTACGGCCGGCACGGTGGCGGTCGCTGCGGTTTCCCCCACCAGCGCTCCACCTTCCGCTCCACCTCGCTCCACCACGCCCGGCGGGCGATGTCTGCGCTGGTCAGCGGCCCGATGCGCGCCGCCTGGCCGGGTTCGCGGTCGGGCGCCCGGCACCGGCGACACCCCCGGCGCGGCGGTCCCGATGTGGTTGACCGTGGGGGAAAGTGGGGTACTGTGGGGCGAAGTGGAGGAAACGGGGGTGCCAGATGCTCTTCATGGGCACCTACACCCCGAAGCTGGACAACAAGGGCCGGCTGTTCCTCCCGGCGAAGTTCAGGGATCGACTGGCGGAGGGGATCGTGGTGACGCAGGGACAGGAGAACTGCCTCGTCGTCTGGCCCGCGGACGTCTTCGCCGAGGAGGCCGAGCGTGCGGCATCGCGGCCGATGACCAACAAGGCCGCACGGCGCTACGCCCGCGTGCTGTTCGCCGGCGGTGACGAGAGCACGCCGGACAAGCAGGGCCGGGTCAGCATCCCGACCCACCTGCGGGAGTACGCCGCGCTCGACAAGGACGTCGTCGTGATCGGCGTCCGCGACCGCGTCGAGATCTGGAACCCCGATCGGTGGGCCGAGTTCCAGGCCGAGGCGATGGCGGACTTCGCCGACCTCGACGAGGACGACGACCAGTAAGAGGTCATCGCACACCCACAACAACACAACGGATCCGCAGGACGAGGTCTCTGGCCCGCTCCTGAGCAGCGCCGACTGGGGCACCTTCCCCGGTTCCAGTCGGCACGACCCGAACCGACCGGCCGCACCTTCTGGGGCACCTTCCCCGGCTCCAGACGGACCGGCCCGGAGCGGGCGGGGGACCTGGCTCTGCGGATCCACCACACACCACAGCACCAGCGGGTCAGGGGGTCGAACCGATGAGCGTGTTGCGTGCCGGCACGCCGGTACAGCCGAGCGGCGCATCGCCACGGGTGCGCGACCTCGCGCGCCAGGCGGCGGCGCGGATGGTCTTCTCCGCGACCGCGTCCGCCGTCGTCGTCGCCGTCCTGCTCCTGCTGGCCGTTCTCGTGGGTCGCTGACGGGGCGCGGTCACGATGACGTCTCCCCGACACGACCCGGTGCTGCTGGACCGGGTCGTCGACCTGTTGGCGCCGGCGCTGGACCAGCCCGGCGCGGTGCTCGTCGACGCGACGCTGGGTCTCGGTGGCCACACCGAGGCGGTCCTCGACCGGTGCGAGCACGCCCGGGTGGTCGGAGTCGACCGCGACCCCGACGCGTTGGCCCGCAGCCAGGACCGGCTGTCGCGCTACGGCGAGCGGTTCACCGCCGTGCACGCCGTGTACGACGAGATCCCGGCCGTGCTCGACCGCCTCGACCTGCCCGAGGGGGCGGGCGTCCTCTTCGACCTCGGGGTCTCCTCGATGCAGCTCGACCTCACCGGGCGCGGCTTCGCCTACGCCGTCGACGCGCCGCTGGACATGCGGATGGACCCCACCGTCGGCCCGACCGCGGCCGACGTGCTCAACGACTACGAGCCCGCCGAGCTGCTGCGGATCCTGCGGGAGTACGGCGAGGAGCGCCACGCGCGCCGGATCGTCGACGCGGTCGTCCGCGAACGGTCTCGGGAGCCGTTCACCACGTCGGGACGCCTGGTCGAGCTGCTCTACGACGCGATCCCGGCCGCGGCCCGCCGTACCGGAGGACACCCGGCGAAGCGCACCTTCCAGGCACTCCGGATCGAGGTCAACGACGAGCTCGGTGTCCTGCGGCGGGCGGTGCCGGCCGCACTCGACGCCGTCGGTGTGGGCGGTCGGGTGGTGGTCGAGTCCTACCAGTCGCTGGAGGATCGCATCGTCAAGCAGGCCTTCGCCGGGGTGACCCGCACCGACGTCCCCGACGACCTGCCCTTCGTGCCGGAGGGGCACGAGCCGGCGTTCCGGTTGCTCACCCGAGGCGCTGAGAAGGCCGGCGCCGAGGAGATCGCCGCCAATCCGCGCGCAGCCTCGGTGCGGCTGCGCGCCGTCGAACGCCTCCGTCCGTCCGCCAGAGGAGCCGCGTCATGAGCAGTGCCGCCCCCGAGCCCCGATCGCGGCTGCCGCGCCTCGCCCCCCAGTTCGCCCATGCCGCGGTGGCCCGGGCCCGGCTCTCCCTGGTGCCGCGCCCGCGGTCCCGGCAGCGTGCGCCCCGCGTGCCGTTCGTGACGCTGATCAGCGTGGTGCTCCTGTCCGGTGTGGTGGGGCTGCTGCTCTTCAACACCTCGATGCAGCAGGCATCGTTCCGTGCGTCGGCACTGGAGCGTCAGGCCGGTGACCTGTCAGCTCGGCAGGAGTCGCTGGAGATGCAGCTGCAGCGGCTGCGGGATCCCCAGCGGGTGGCCACCCGCGCGCAGCAGATGGGCCTGGTGATCCCGACCTCGCCCGCCGGCGTGCTGCACCTCGGCACCGGTGCGGTCGAGGGCGATCCGGAGCCGGCCACCGGGGGGCAGCGACTGCCGCTGCGCCCGCCGGCGCCCGGCCGACCGGCCGTCCTCGACCCCGACCCGGTCCAGCCGACGCCGGAGCGCCGGGGAGCCGGACGGCGCGACGACGCAGACCGGACCGGCGGCGCGAACGAGCCGAGTCAGCAGAACGACGCCGCGGCGGGTGGCGCCGGCCAGACCGACAGCAACGACCGCCGTGGGACCCGCACCGGTGGCGACAACGCCCAGACCGGCGCGGCTGACCGGGATGGGGGCGCCGCTGGGGGTAGGAATGATGCAGAGCGGTGACGGCGGTGCACCGGTTCCGCCGCGGCGCCCGGATCCCTGCCCCTGCTGCTGTGACCAGGACGAGAGACGTTGAGCCCACCTCGCACACCGCGACGCCGGCCGCCCGGCCGTGACCGGCGCGGTGCCGCGGTGCGGGCGTCCTCGCAGCTCCGGCTCCGGGTCGGCTTCATCGTGATCGCGATGGTGCTCTCGGTCTTCGCGGCACGACTGGTGCAGCTCCAAGGCATCGACCCCGGCTCGTACGCCGAGATGGCGGCCGCGGAGGGCTCGGTCACCGTGGCGCTGCCGGCGACGCGCGGCGAGGTGCTCGACCGCAACGGCGAGCCGCTCGCGCACTCCGTCGACGGCAAGATGGTGATCGCCGACCCCGCGCTCACCGCGGAGGACGCGGCCGAGCTCGCGTCGTTCCTCTCCGAGCGGCTCGACGTGGACTACTTCCGCACGCTGCGCCGGCTGCGGGTCGAGGACAGTCGCTACCAGTACGTCGCCCGACAGGTCCCGGCACGGTTGGCCGAGGACGTCATCGCCGACGCCGAGGACCGGGGCTTCGAGGGGCTCTTCACCCAGCACGACCCGCTGCGCACCTACCCCAACGGCGAGGTCGCCGCCAACCTGGTCGGCTTCCTCGGCACGCCGCGCAACGACGGCACCGCCCGCGCGCTCGCGGGGTTGGAGGAGGCCTTCGACGACACCCTGGCCGGCATCGACGGCGAGGCGCGCTACCAGGTCGGGGCGGGCAACCAGATCCCGCTCGGCGACAACACCGTGACGCCGGCGGTCGACGGCACGGACCTGACGACCACACTCGACGCCGACCTGCAGTGGTACACCCAGCGGATCCTGCAACAGACCATCCAGGACGCCGGAGCACAGTCCGGCCACGCCGTGATCATGGACACCCGCACCGGAGGCCTGCTCGCGCTCGCCGACTATCCGACCTACGACGCCGGCGACCCGCAGGACTCCCCGAAGGAGCGCTACAAGGCGGCCTCGCTCACCAACCCCTACGAGCCCGGGTCGGTCGAGAAGGCGCTCACGATGGCGGCGCTGATCGACGCCGGGAAGGCGACGCGCAAGACCAAGGTGCGGGTGCCACCGGTCCTCGACCGGCAGGACCGCCCGATCCACGACTACTGGCAGCACCCCGAGCTGCGGCTGACGCTCGCCGGAGTGCTCGCCAAGTCGTCCAACATCGGCACCGTGCTGGCGGCCGACCGGTTCGGCCGCGGCGAGCTGCGCCGCTACCTGACCGCGTTCGGGCTGGGCACGCGGACCGACGTCGGGCTGAACGGCGAGACCCGCGGCCTTCTGCCGAAGGGGGACGCCTGGACCGACCAGGTCGACGACCGGATCGCCTTCGGCCAGTCGCTGTCGGTCAACGCGGTGCAGATGACCGCGGCCGTCAACACCATCGCCAACGGCGGGGTGCGGGTGCCGCCCAGCCTGGTCCAGGGGTCGGCCACACTGGACGACGGCACCGAGGTCGGCACCGACCGCGCGGAGCCGGACCGAGTGGTGAGCGAGAGGGCGGCGCGTCAGACAATGTTGATGATGGAACAGGTGATCAATCCCGACGCGGGCGTCGCTCCGGCCGCCGCGGTCCCGGGATACCGCGTGGCGGGCAAGACGGGTACGGCGCAGCGGGTCGGCGAGAAGTGCGGCTGCTACGACGGCAGCACCACGGTGTCCTTCGCCGGGTTCGCGCCTGCCGACGAGCCCCGGTTCACCATCTACGTGGTCGTGCACCAGCCGAGGAGCGGCGGCGGTGGCTCGGTGGCGGGGCCGGCGTTCTCCAAGCTGATGAGCCACACCCTCCGCCGCTACGGCGTGGCGCCCACCGGCGCGACCGCCCCGGACATCGCCGTCGAATGGTGATGGCGACCGGCGACCCGACCCCCGAGCCGCGCGGCGCGGCCCTGACCCGCCCCCGGCACCCTGCCGCGGTCCGGCTCGCCGACGTCGCCGCGTGGGCGGGTGACGACGTACGGATCCGCGGTGCCGCCGACGGCCGGGTCACCGGCGTCACGCTCGACTCCCGGCGGGTGCTGGCGGGAGACCTGTACGCCGCGCTGCCGGGCGCCCGGCGGCACGGGGCGGAGTTCGTCGCCGACGTGATCGAGGCGGGCGCCGCCGCGGTGCTGACCGACGAAGCCGGAGCGGCGCTCGTCCCGACGACGGTGCCGACGCTCGTCGTGCCGGACCCGCGCCGCGTGCTCGGTGCGGTCTCGGCCGGCGTCTACGGCCGACCTGCGACCGCGATGGCGATGGTCGGCGTGACCGGCACCCAGGGCAAGACCACGATCACGCGGCTGCTCGAGAGCGGCCTGCAGCAGGCCGGCATCGTGTCGGCGGTCATCGGCACGGTCGGCACCCGCATCGCGGGCGCCGACCTGGCCACCGCGCTCACGACGCCGGAGGCGCCTGATCTGCACGCGCTGTTCGCCCTGATGCGGGAGCGGGCGGTCCGGTGCTGCGCCATCGAGGTCTCCAGCCATGCCCTCGTGCTCGGCCGGGTCGACGGGGTGGTCTTCGACGTCGCGGTCTTCACCAACCTCGGCCGGGACCATCTCGACTTCCACACCGACGTCGAGGACTACTTCCGCGCGAAGGCCGTGCTGTTCACGCCCGAGCGGGCGCGGCTCGGACTGGTCGACATCGATGACGCCTTCGGGCGCCGACTGGTGGATGAGGCGACCGTGCCGGTGCGGACGGTCTCGGGCCGCGGCAGCGATGCGGACTGGACCGCCACCGACCTCGAGCTCGGGGCCGACGGGTCGCGGTTCCTGGTGCGCGGTCCGGCGGGCGAGCAGGTCCGCGCATCGGTCGCGCTGCCGGGCGACTTCAACGTGGCCAACACCGTCGCCGCGGTCGCCGCCGCGGCCGAGGCGGGCTTCGACGCGGAGCTGGTGGCCGCCGGGATCGCGGCCTCTCCGGGTGTGCCCGGGAGGCTGGAGCGCGTCGATGTCGGACAGGACTTCACCGTCGTCGTCGACTACGCCCACAAGCCGGACGCGGTGGCCGCTGTCCTCGGCACGCTGCGTCCGGTCACCACCGGGCGACTGATCGTGGTGCTCGGCGCCGGGGGCGACCGCGACCGCGGCAAGCGTCCGCTGATGGGCGAGATCGCTGCCGAGGGGTGTGACCTGCTGATCGTGACCGACGACAACCCGCGCACGGAGGACGCTGCCGCGATCCGCGCCGAGATCCTCGCCGGAGCCGCCCACCGACGCGCCGAGGTCCGCGAGATCGGAGGCCGCCGGGACGCGATCGGGGCCGCTCTGGAGCTGGCCGGCCCGGGCGACGTGGTCCTCGTGGCCGGCAAGGGGCACGAGAGCGGCCAGGAGGTCGCCGGCGTGGTCCATCCCTTCGACGACCGTGCGGTCGTGCGCGAGCTGCTGGAGGCGCGATGATCCCGATGCGGCTCGACGAGATCGCCGAGGTCGTGGGCGGCGAGGTGCACGGCGACCCGTCCCACGTGGTCACCGGCGCGGCGTACGTCGACAGCAGGGTGCCGGTGCCCGAGGGGCTCTTCGTGGCTGTGGCAGGCGAGCGGGTCGACGGCCACGACTTCGCCGCCGGTGCCCATGCGGTGCTCGGCAGCCGACCCACCGAGGCGCCCACCGTGGTGGTCGGCGACCCGGTCGTCGCGCTGGGGATGCTGGCCCGCCACGTCGTGGAGCGGATCGGCGCGACCGTGCTGGCGCTCACCGGATCGCAGGGGAAGACCGGGACGAAGGACTATCTCGCGGGCGTGCTCCGGACCCTCGTCGGCCCGGACCACGTCGTCGCGACGGCGGCCAACCTCAACAACGAGCTCGGCGTCCCGCTGACCGTGCTGACCGCCGGCGCGACCACCACCCATCTCGTGGTCGAGATGGGGGCTCGCGGCATCGGTCACATCGCCTACCTCTGCGAGATCGCCCGGCCGCGGCTGGCCGCGGTGCTCAACATCGGGAGCGCGCACGTCGGGGAGTTCGGCGGCCGGGAGGCGATCGCCACCGCGAAGGGTGAGATCGTCGCTGCGCTGCCCGCCGACGGCGTCGCGGTGCTCAACGCCGACGACCCACTGACCGTCGCGATGGCCGACCGGACCGCCGCGCGCACCCTCACCTTCGGCGCGACCGGCGACGTCGCCTGGCGTCACCTCGCCCTCGACGAGCTCGGCCGGCCGACCTTCGAGCTGGGCCACCAGGGTGTCTGGCATCCGGTGCGGCTCCAGCAGACCGGTGCGCACCAGGCCGCGAACGCCGCCGCGGCCGCGGCGTTCGTGATCGCGCTGGGCCACCCGGTGGCCGCGGTCGCCGACGCACTGTCGCAGGTCCTGCCGTCGTCACGGTGGCGGATGGAGGTGTCCGAGCGCTCCGACGGTCTCGTCGTGGTCAACGACAGCTACAACGCCAACCCGGAGTCGATGCGCGCTGCACTGGAGGCCGTGGCCGCGATCGGCCGGGGCCGGCGCCGCAGCATCGCGGTCCTGGGCGAGATGCGCGAGCTCGGCGACCAGCACGACGCCGGTCACCGCGAGGTCGGTGCGGCGGCGGCCGACCTCGGTGTCGACGTGGTCGTCGTCGTGGGGGAGGAGGCCGCCGGCATCGCCACCGGCGCCGAGGACGCCTCCGCGGCGACGCCGTACGTCGTCCGCACGGCGGGCCGTGACGGGGCGGCGGAGTGGTTGGGGCAGAATGCCGGGCCGGAGGACGTGGTCCTCGTGAAGGCGTCGCGAGGCGTCGCGTTGGAGCGGGTGGCGGAGGAGCTGCTCGCCATCGAGACCGGAGAGGGGCCCGCGCCGTGCTAGCGATCCTGATCGGTGGCGCTGTCGCCCTGCTGTGCTCCCTCCTGGGGACCCTGGTCGCGATCCGGGCCTTCACCCGACTGGGCTACGGCCAGGAGATCCGCGAGGACGGGCCGACCACCCACCACACCAAGCGGGGCACGCCGACCATGGGTGGTGTGGTGATCATCGCCGCCACGGTGCTCGGCTACCTCGTCGCCAAGCTGCTCAGCAGTGCGATCTCCGGCACCTGGACCTGGCCGTCGGCCTCGGCGCTGCTGCTGCTCTTCCTCTTCGTCGGGATGGGCCTGGTCGGCTTCCTCGACGACTTCATCAAGGTCGCCAAGCAGCGCAACCTGGGGTTGCGCAGCAAGGCCAAGATGATCGGTCAGACCGTGATCGCGCTCGTCTTCGGCTGGCTGGCGCTCTCACCGTGGCTGGCGGACGAGAACGGCCGGACGCCCGCCTCGGACACGGTCTCCTTCCTCCGGGAGATCGACTGGCTGGTGCTGCCGATCATCCTGATGCTGGTGCTGATCTGGCTGTTCGTCACCGGCTTCAGCAACGCGGTCAACCTCACCGACGGCCTGGACGGTCTCGCCGCCGGAGGCAGCGTGATGGTGTTCGGGGCCTACACCCTGATCAACATCTTCCAGAACCAGAACTTCTGCCAGGCCGACCCGGGGCCGGCGTGCTACAACGTGCGCGACCCGCTCGACCTCGCCATCATCGCGGCCGCGATCACCGGGGCCTGCTTCGGCTTCCTGTGGTGGAACGCCTCGCCGGCCCAGATCTTCATGGGCGACACCGGCTCGCTCGCTCTCGGCAGCGCGCTCGCGGGCTTCGCGATCCTCACCCGCACCGAGTTCCTGCTGATCATCCTCGGCGGCCTCTTCGTCTTCGAGACCCTCTCGGTGATGCTGCAGGTCGGCTGGTTCAAGGTCAGCAAGGGCAAGCGGCTCTTCCGGATGGCGCCGATCCATCACCACTTCGAGATGCTCGGGTGGGAGCAGGTGACGGTCGTGATCCGGTTCTGGATCATCACCGGGCTGTTCGTCGCGACCGGTCTCGGGCTCTTCTACGCCGACTGGGTCGCCCTGGGCGGTGCGCAGTGACCGACCCGACCCGGCTCGGACGGCACGACGCGTGGGACGGGGTGCGGGCCACCGTGGCCGGCTTCGGCGCGAGCGGGTTCGCCGCTGCCGACAACCTCACCGTGCTGGGTGCGGAGGTGACCGCGCTCGCTGACGCCGCGACACCGGAGCAGCAGGAGCGTGCCGAGCTGCTCGAGGTGCTCGGCGCCCGGATCGACATCCGCCCGGACGCGACCGGGCGGTTGCCGGGCGAGTGCGACCTCCTGGTCGTCTCCCCGGGCTTCCGCCCCGATGCCCCGCTCGTCGTCGAGGCGGCGTCCCGGGGGATCCCGGTGTGGGGCGAGCCCGAGCTCGCCTGGCGGCTGCGCGACCCTGCCCGCCCGGCGCCGTGGCTCGCGGTCACCGGCACCAACGGCAAGACCACCACCGTGCAGATGCTCGCCTCGATCCTCGACGCCGCAGGTCTGCGGGCGGTGGCGGCCGGCAACGTCGGACTGCCGCTCACCGAGGTCGTGATGGATCCGCAGCCCTACGACGTCGTGGCGGTCGAGCTCTCCAGCTTCCAGCTCCACTACACCTCCACGATCGCCGCGGAGTCGGCGGCGGTGCTGAACGTCGCCGAGGACCACGTCGACTGGCACGGCTCGATGGCGGACTACGCCGCGGACAAGGGGCGGATCTACGAGCGGGTGTCCCGGGCCTGTGTCTACAACGTCGCTGATCCCCGCACCGAGGAGCTGGTGCGTGAGGCGGACGTCGTCGAGGGCGCCCGAGCGGTCGGCTTCACGCTGGGGGTGCCGTCGGTCGGCATGCTCGGGGTGGTCGACGACATCCTCGCCGACCGGGCCTTCATCGAGGAGCGGCACAGCAGCGCCGCAGAGCTCGGCACGGTGGCCGACCTGGTGTCTCCGGCTCCGCACAACGTGGCGAACGCACTGGCCGCGGCAGCGCTCGCCCGGGCCCACGGCATCAGCCCTGCCGCGGTCCGCGAGGGCCTGCGGCGGTTCCGGCCGGACGGGCACCGGATCGCCACCGTCGCCGAGCACCGCGGGGTGAGCTGGGTCGACGACTCCAAGGCCACCAACCCGCATGCAGCCGCGGCGTCGCTGTCGGCGTACGACGCGGTCGTCTGGGTCGCCGGTGGCCTGGCCAAGGGCGCCCGGTTCGACGCGCTGGTGCCGGGTGTCCGCGAGCGGCTGCGCGGCGTCGTGCTGATCGGCCGGGACCGCGATGTGATCGCCGACGCGCTCGCGCGACACGCTCCGGATGTGCCGGTGATCGAGGTGACCGCCGGTGAGACTGGACCGGTAGACGGTGCTGACCTGATGGGGCGCGTCGTCGGTGCGGCAGCGGGGCTCGCCCGACCGGGCGACACCGTGCTGCTGGCGCCGGGCTGCGCCTCGATGGACCAGTTCTCCGACTACGGCGCCCGGGGCGACGCGTTCGCCGCAGCGGTCCGGGCAGCGATCGCACAGGACTGACGGCCGCTCCGGCGGCCCGCCGGAGGGGAGGCCGCCATCGCCACCGTGCACACCGAGCGCACCGGCCCGGTCGTCGCTCGGTCCGCCGAGGCCTCCGGACGCCGCTCGTCCGCCCGCCACGGTCCCGGGGGCGGCCCGCGCACCTGGTTCGGCGCGCTCCGCGAGGCGCTCGACCGTCCGCTGACGACCTACTACCTGCTCTACGGCGCCGTCGCGCTGCTGCTGACCATCGGCCTGATCATGGTGCTGAGCGCCTCGAGCGTCTACTCCTACCGGGAGACCGGCGACTCCTACTCCGTGGTCAAGCGCCAGCTGATGTGGGTGGCGCTCGCGATCCCCTGCGCCTGGGTCGCCTCGCGGGCCTCCCATCGGTGGGTGCGCCGGCTGAGCTATCCCGCGTTCTCGGTGTCGTTGGTGCTGCTGGCGCTCACCGCCGCGATCGGGGTGACGGTCAACGGCAACACCAACTGGCTGGCGATCGGACCGGTCCAGATCCAGCCGTCGGAGATCGCGAAGCTCTCGATCGTGCTGTGGGCCGCGCACATCTACGCCAACAAGGAGCGCCGGCTCGGCAGCCTGCACCAGATCATGGTGCCGGTCGTCCCGGGCATGCTGCTGGCGACCGGGCTGGTCATCTTCGGGCGCGACCTCGGCACCGGCATGGTCTTCTTCGCGATCATGATCGGGATGCTCTGGGTGGTCGGTGCGCCGGCCCGGTTCTTCGTGATCTGCCTCAGCCTGATCTCGGTCGTGGTGCTCGCCCTGGCGGCGACCGACCCGATCCGGCTGGCCCGGATCACGACGTTCGTGGATCCGTTCCAGGACTTCCACGGCACCGGCTGGCAGCCCGCCCACGGCCTCTACGCGCTGTCGTCGGGCGGGATCTTCGGCGAGGGCCTGGGCGCGAGCCGCCAGAAGTGGGGGCAGCTGCCCGAGGCCCACACGGACTTCATCTTCGCGGTCCTCGGCGAGGAGCTCGGCCTGGTCGGCACCCTGCTGGTCGTCGGGCTCTTCTTCGTGGTCGCCTACGCGACGCTGCGGATCGCCCGGCAGACCGACGACCCGTTCGTGCGGTACGCCAGCTTCGGCATCGTGATCTGGCTCGTCGGCCAGATGGTGATCAACGTCGGCATGGTGCTCGCGCTGCTGCCGGTGGTCGGGATCCCGCTGCCCCTGGTCTCCTACGGCGGCTCCAGCCTGGTGCCGACCCTGGTGGCACTCGGCCTGGTCGTCGGCTTCGCGCGCCGGGAGCCTGCTGCCGCACGGGCCCTCGCTCAGAAGCGGCGCACCCGGTCGTCGGGACTGTCGGCTCGGCGATAATCTCCGGCGACCGGACGATCACGACAGCAACGCGGGACGGAGCGACACGAGGCGATGAGAGCACTGCTGGCCGGTGGAGGCACCGCAGGACACACCTCGCCCCTGGTGGCGACCGCCGACGCCCTGCGTCGGCTCGACCCGGAGGCGGAGATCACCTGTCTGGGGACGCCTCGCGGACTGGAGAACACCGTGGTGCCGGCGGCCGGGTACCACCTCGAGCTGATCCCGCCGGTGCCGCTGCCGCGCAAGCCGAGCGGCGACCTGGTCAAGGTGCCGGCCCGGCTCCGCGGTGCGGTGAAGGCCACGCTCGAGGTGATCGACCGCTGCCGCCCCGACGTCGTCGTCGGCTTCGGCGGCTACGTCTCGATGCCGGCCTACGTCGCCGCCCGCCGCCGTAGGCTGCCGCTGGTGGTGCACGAGCAGAACGCCCTGCCCGGCATCGCCAACAAGGTCGGCGCACGCCTCGCCGCCCGGGTCGCGGTGAGCTTTCCCGACACGCCCCTGCCGCACGCCGAGTACGTCGGCCTGCCGCTGCGCCGGATGATCTCGACCCTGGACCGTCCCGCGCTGCGGGCCGAGGCGCGCGCGCACTTCGGGCTCGACGCCGATCGGCCGACCCTGGTGGTCACCGGTGGCTCCCAGGGGGCGCGGCGGCTCAACCAGGCGGTCACGGGCGCCGCGGCCGCCCTGGGCGAGGCGGGGATCCAGGTGCTGCACGTCGCGGGGCCGAAGGGTCAGGACGACCCGTCCTGGGTCGACCCGGTCGACACCGGTGTTCCCTACGTCGTCGTGCCGTACGTCGACCGCATGGACCACGCGCTCGCCGCCGCGGACCTGATGGTCTGCCGGGCCGGTGCGTCCAGCGTCGTCGAGGCCTCGGCGAGCGGGGTGCCGGCGATCTTCGTCCCGTTGCCGATCGGCAACGGGGAGCAGGCACTCAACGCTCGCCCGGTGGTGGACGCCGGGGGAGCGCTGCTGGTCGACGACGCGGCCTTCACCGCCGGCTACGTCGCCGCGACCGTGCCGCCGCTGCTCGGTGACGCCGACCGGCTGGCCGCGATGGGAGCGGCGGCGTCCGGGCTCATCCCGCGCGATGCCGACGACCGGTTCGCCGCGCTGATCCGTGAGGTCGGGCAGGGCGCATGAGGATCCCGGTCCCGGACGAGCTGCTGCCCGCCGACCGACTCGGCCGGGTCCACTTCGTCGGTGTCGGCGGCGCCGGTCTGTCCGCGATCGCGCGCATCATGGCCGCGCGGGGGGTTCCGGTGACCGGCAGCGACGACCAGGAGACGCCGTTCCTCGAGCCGTTGCGCGAGCTCGGCGTCGTCTGTCACCGCGGCTACGACGCCTCCCACGTGGGCGAGGCACAGACCGTCGTCGTCACGACGGCGGCACGAGAGGACAACCCCGAGGTGGTCGAGGCGGTCCGCCGCGGGCTGCGGCTCTACCCTCGCTCGGCCGGCCTGGCCGCGGTGATGGCCGGCCAGCGGGTGCTCGCGGTGGCCGGCACCCACGGCAAGACCACGACGACCTCGCTGCTGACGGTCGCACTGCAGGCGGCGGGGGCGGATCCGTCGTACGCCGTCGGTGGTGTCCTGAGCGCGACCGGTCGCAACGGCGACGCGGGCGGGTCGGACCTCTTCGTGGCCGAGGCCGACGAGAGCGACGGCGCGTTCCTGGTCTATGACACCCATGCCGCGATCGTGCTCAACATCGAGGCCGACCATCTCGACATCTGGGGCAGCGAGTCGGCCTACGCCGCGGCGTTCGACGAGTTCGCCGACGGGATCGACCCGGCGGGCTTCTGCGTGTGCGGTGTCGACGACCCGGGTGCCGCGCGACTCGCGGCGCGCCAGCGGGCTGCGGGTCGGCGCGTGGTGACGATCGGGCTGGGGGAGGAGGCCGACCTGCGTGCGACCCGGCTGCGCACGGTCGGCTCGGGCACCACCTTCGAGGTGCACCGCGCCGGTCGGTCGATCGGTGAGGTGGCGCTGCAGATCCCCGGCCGCCACTACGTCGTCGATGCACTCGCGGCCCTGGCGATGGGCCTCGAGATCGGCTGTGACTTCGACGCGCTGGCCTCCGGGCTCGGCTCGTTCACCGGGACCCGCCGGCGGATGGAGCTGGTCGGGACGACGGGCGCTGACGGTTCGGTGCGGGTCTACGACAGCTACGCCCACCACCCGAGCGAGATCCGCGGGGATCTCGAGGCGGCCCGCGCGCTGGCGGGCCCCGGTCGCGTACTGGTCTGCTTCCAGCCCCACCTGGTGTCACGGACCCGGCTGTTCGGCGCCGAGATGGCGGCGGCGCTCGGCGCTGCCGACGAGGTCGTGGTGATGGACGTCTACCTCGCGCGGGAGGACCCCGACCCCACGGTGACCGGCGCCGTCATCGCGGAGGCCGTCCCGCTGCCCTCGGAGCGGGTGCACTACGTCGCCGCGCGGGCCGAGGTGCTCCCGACGCTGGCCGACGCGGTGCGGCCCGGTGACCTGGTGCTCACCCTGGGGGCCGGTGACGTGACGGCGCTCGCTCCCGAGCTGGTCGACCGCCTCGGAGCCGCGAGTGGCTGAACGCGGCCGACAGCAGCGGCGGACCCGGCGACGGTTCGCCCGGCGGCAGTGGGCGCGACGCTGGCTCACCTGGCGGTACGTCGCGGCGGTGCTCGCCGTGGTGCTGCTCCTCGGCTTCGGTGGCTACGCGGTGTACTTCTCGTCGTGGCTGCAGGTCGAGGGCGTCGAGGTGCTGGGCGAGTCGCAGCTCGACGAGGAGACGATCCGCAGCACCGCGGACGTGTCGACCGGGCAGGCGCTCGCGACGGTGGATCTCGACGCGATCGCGGTGCGGGTGCGCTCGCTCGCTGCGGTGGCGGAGGTGCAGGTCACCCGCCGCTGGCCGCGGAAGGTGCGCATCGAGATCCGGGAACGCGTCCCCGTGGCGGTGATCCCGCGCGGCGACACCTTCACCCAGCTCGACGAGCACGGTGTGACCTTCGGCACGATCGCTGAGGCCCCGGAGGGGCTGCCCCGGGTGGCGACCGGCCCCGGCGCCGACACCGCGGCGCTGAGCGAGGCGGCCGAGGTGGTCGGTGCGCTGCCTGCTGAGGTCAGCGCCCTGGTCGACCACGTGGAGGTGCTGACCATGGACCGGATCCGGCTGCACCTCCGGCGGGACCGGCTGGTCCGCTGGGGGAGCGCGGAGTCCTCGGAGGAGAAGGCCGAGGTCCTGCTCGCGCTCCTCGCGGCGGAGCGGGACGGGCGGACCGAGACTGCCCGGGTGTTCGACGTCAGCGTCCCGGGACGGCCGACCACCCGCCAGTGACCGCGGCCGGCACCTCGCGCCGAGGGGGCGGTCAGGTGTCCGGCTGGGGCCGCCGGCTCGGCGCCGTGCGGCGTGTTGCCGCCGATCGGCGTGGGTCGGTCTCTACTGTCATGAGCACGACGAGGTTGACATAACTATAACCCTCTACCTGAGGGTAAGGGTTTGTTCGGATCGTCGACTTCCCCCGAGCAGGACCGCCAACCCCACAGCACCCCGACAACGAGAGGTGGAGAGCCGCCGTGGCTGCTGCACAGAACTACCTGGCCATCATCAAGGTCGTCGGCATCGGTGGCGGTGGCGTCAACGCCGTCAACCGGATGATCGAGGTCGGCCTCAAGGGCGTCGAGTTCATTGCGATCAACACCGACGCCCAGGCACTGCTGATGAGCGATGCCGACGTCAAGCTCGACATCGGGCGGGAGCTGACGCGCGGTCTCGGCGCGGGCGCCAACCCGGAGGTCGGCGGCAAGGCCGCCGAGGACCATGCGGAGGAGATCGAGGAGGTCCTCAAGGGCGCCGACATGGTCTTCGTCACGGCCGGCGAGGGCGGCGGCACCGGCACCGGCGGTGCACCGGTCGTCGCCCGGATCGCCCGCAGCCTCGGGGCGCTGACCATCGGTGTGGTCACCCGACCGTTCTCGTTCGAGGGACGTCGACGGGCCAACTCCGCGGAGGAGGGCATCGACACGCTCCGTGAGGAGGTCGACACCCTGATCGTGATCCCCAACGACCGGCTGCTCTCCATCAGCGACCGCAACGTCTCGGTGATGGATGCCTTCCGTCAGGCCGACCAGGTGCTGCTCCAGGGCGTGTCGGGCATCACCGACCTGATCACCACCCCGGGCCTGATCAACCTCGACTTCGCCGACGTCAAGTCGGTGATGGCC
>CAZJDU010000004.1:14648-73433 GCA_964544855.1 uncultured Nocardioides sp. | reverse complement strand
GGCCGTCCCCAACTTTCCAGGACACGAATCTCTGCCACCTACTTGACGCGAGACACTTCCCATCCATCACCATTGCCCGGATGCTAGTTGACCCCGGCTCCGGAGCCACCGCTCAACAGCGTCCGAACGCAATGCCTCGACCGCCATCACCGACGGTCACTCGTCGTCACGCCGGTGCGTCACCCTTCCTTCGCTGCGGACCAACTACACACTCGCCCGCGCACACCCATGAATGCGGCAATCATGCGGGGCTGCGACGCCGCAGCGACGAGACGGGAGACACGATCAACCGGTCGATCTCGTTCTCAACGAGGTCGTCGATCGCCCGGCGGTCGGTGCCCAGCCCGACGACGGTCCAGCGGTTGTCCTTCGCATCGAAGGACTCGACGTCGGTGTCGCGGATCCAGGAGTCGGCGCCGATCGTGAAGAACGGCTCCTCGGTGGTGGTGTCGCAGCGCACCACACCGTCGACGATGTGAACGCGACGCTCGTAGACGACCTGAGCCTCGCTCAGGTTGCCGCGGACAGTCCGTTCGAGAACGGTCGAGCCGCGCTTGCACCGAGCGTACTTCCATGCCTCGTCGGCGTTCGAGAAGACCTCGACCTCGCTGTCGGTGGTGCGGACCACGTGCACCGTGTGGGTGTGGTTGTCAACGTCCATCGCTAATCCTCCCGTCGCCTCGGACCGGGCCGCGGTGGCGGCCTCGGATTGACTCTGGAACGTATGCGGGAGCGCCTCAACGATTCCTTTCCGCAGGGCAGAACCGGCCACGGCGGTCCTCATCGGGGGCGATGGGGCGTGCCCACCGCGCTGATGTCGAATACCGTCCCGGTGACGGTCAGTGCGTCCTGCGCAGAAGCCAGAAGGGCGTAGGCGCCGACGTAGTCGGCCGGCTCGATCGCCCGTTCCAGTGCCGAATGCTTCTCGAGGTACTCCCCGATGGGAATGTCGCAGATCTGGCGCTGGTCCAGGCCGAGCGACTTCGGTCCGCTCAGGTTGGTCGCCATCCCTCCGGGAGCGACCCCGTTGACCCGGATGTCGGGTGCCAGTTCGTAGGCGAGCTGTCGCACGATGCCCAGACCCGCGTGCTTGGTCGCGGTGTACAGGACCCCGCCGCCCCGGGGATAGAACGACGCGTTGGAGAGGGTCAGGATGATCGCTCCCCGTGACTCCTGCAGTGCAGGGGCAGCTGCTCTGGCTCCGAGAAGGTAGCCCAGCACATTCACCGCGAACAGGTCGCGATAGCCCTCCTCCAGTTCGGTGGGTGCGAGGTCTAACAGGTTGCGGCCGAAGTCCCACATGCCGACATTGCCGATGAGTACGTCGAGCCGGCCGTACCGGTCGACCGCCGCCGCCACCGCTCGTTGGTTGTCCGCGTAGGCGGTCACGTCGCCTGGTACGGCGACCAGGCGCTCGCTCCCGATCGACTCGAGCGAGGCGACCTTGTCCGGGTCTCGTTCGAGTACGACGGTCCGGGCCCCTTCGGCCAGGAAGCGCTCCACGATTGCTCGTCCGACGCCGGAGCCTCCGCCGGTAATCAGGACGACCCGCCCGTCGAGTGTGCTCACGTCGAATCCTCTTCGCTTCGGCACTCAGCCGTGGTTGGTGACGAACTCGGTGACGAGTCGGTTGAACTCCGCGGCGTGCTCGAGCTGGGCCCAGTGGCCGCATCGGTTGATCAGGACCATCCGGGAGTCCGGGATCATCGACATGGCGCGCAGGCTGATTTCCCAGTGGACGGTCCGGTCGTCGCGGCCGTGCATGACCAGCGCAGGGACGCTCGTGGTCGGCAACGCGGCCGCTGCCGACATGAACGCGTCCTGTCCCATGCCGAGCCGCATTCTGGCGAGCCAGTCGGCGAGATGCTGGGGATGGGCGCGCGCAACAGCGGAGCGCTGCTCGGCGAGTTCGTCGGTGGCGAAAGTGGGGTCGAAGCACATCACCTGGACCAGACGCTTGAAGTTCGCCGGTGACGGGTCTTCGTAGGTCTCGACCAAGACCTTGAAGCCCTCGGTCATCCCGGCGGGGGAGAGGACATTGACGCCCCACACTCCCGATCCCATCGTGATCAGGTGGGACACCCGCTCGGGCCAACAGGAGGTCATGATGAGGCCGATGCCGCCGCCCATCGAGTTGCCGACGATGGCGGCCCGGTCGATGGCGAGGGCGTCCATGAGTTGCTTCACCGCTTGCCCCTGGTCGAACCCGGATTCGACGTCCTGCCGACAGGATTCGCCCCAGCCGGGCATGGTCACCGCGACGACCCGGAAATGCTCAGACAGCGGGCCGATGTTGGGCGCGAAGTTCGACCAACCGGTCGCGCCGGGGCCGGTCCCGTGGATGAGCAGGACGGGGTGCCCCTCGCCGGCCTCGTTGATCTGGATCTCGTAATCGGGGGTGTGCACGATGCGACTGGTAGATTCGTAGGTGAGCTGGGTTGCTGTCTGGATGGCGGTCATGCTGCTCGCTTCTCGGGACTCGTGGCGGATGGTCAGTCGGGGAGGTCGACGAAGACGTCGTCGCCCTCGACTTTCACGGCGTACGTTGCGACCGGACAGGTCGCTGGGAGACTCAGTGCCTCGCCGGTGCGGATGTTGAACTTCGCGAAGTGCCAGGCGCACTCGACGACGTCCCCGTCGACGTAGCCGTCGGCGAGTGAGGAGTCGTCGTGGGTGCAGGTGTCGTCAATGGCGAAGAACCCGTCGTCCACCTTGAAGACGGCGATGGGGCATGCCCGTTGGACTTGGAAGCCTTCGTCCTCCTCGACGTCTGATGTGGTGCATGCCTTGGTCCATGCCACGTGGTCATCACCCCTTCGTTGTTGTCGTGCGGGCGTCAGCCGCGCGTCGTGGTCTTGACCAGGACCCGGAGCTCCTGGGCGTCGTCGGCGAGCGCCTCTCGATGGGCGCCGACCCGATGTTCGAGCAGTCGCCGTGCCGCACCGATCTCCCTGGGGCGGTCGAGGCCGCACACCGCGACGAGGACCTCGTCGCGGACCCAGAACCCGAGGTAGGACTTCGGGGTCGCGTTGCGGCGCAGGATGAGTTCGTCACTTGGGAGCGGACGTCCCAGCATCTGGAACGTCAGTCCGAACTGATCGGACCAGACATAGGGGGCCTCAGTGAATGCGGTCGGCTGGCCAGCCATCGTCGCGCCCACGGCGGAGCCGTGCTTGAGAGCGACGTCCCAGTGCTCGATGCGTGCAGGACCACTGGTCAGGTGTGGGTGCGGCTGGCTGGCGACGTCGCCGGCAGCGTAGATCCAGGGAACGTTCGTCCGGCCGAATGCGTCGACGACGATGCCATGGGCATCGATCTCGACGCCGAGCGCTGCGGCGAGTTCGGTGCGTGGCTCGACGCCAACTCCGACTACCACCGTGGCAGCCGGGAGGCGGGTCCCATCGTCCAAGACGACCTCCTCGACGACGGCATCGCCGTCGAAGCGCTGGACGGTGCGGCCGAAGGCGAACCGGACCCCACGGTCGGTGTGAAGCTCGAGCGCCTTCTGGCCGATGAGCTGGTGCAGGCCGTGCAACGGGCGAGGGCCGACCTCGACCACGGTGACGTCGAGCCCGTTCTCGCGGGCGAGCGCTGCGAGCTCCAGCCCGATGAATCCGGCGCCCACGATGACCAGAGGTCCGCCGACGGCGAGGCGGTCGGCGAGCAGGTTGGCGTCGGCAGCATCGCGGAGGACGAGTATGTGCCGCAGGTCTGCGCCGGCCACGGCCAGGCGCCGCGCTGTGACTCCGGTGCTGAGCAACAGGTTGTCGACCGAGACGGTTTCTCTGCCGTCCAGATGCAGGGTCCGGGTTGAAGCGTCGGCACTGCTGACGTGGATGCCGGTACGTAGGTCGATGTCGAGGTCGTCGAGTCGGCCGGGATCCACGATCGGTCGCAACATTCGGTCAGCCAGCTTCGACAGCGGCGGTCGCTCGTACGGCGGATTCGGGTCACGGTCGATGACGGTTATCCGGCCTTCGTGACCCTGTGAGCGCAGCGCAACAGCCGCCGAGATCCCGGCGGCGCTGGCGCCCACGACCACGCTGTGTTGCATCACGTTCCTGCTCCGATCCGACGACGGTTGACTATTCTGGCGTCTGATATACCGTATCTCACATCTCTCTTGTTCCCAAGAGTGGAACGTCAGGGAGTCGCCCAGCCGAGAGGAGGGTCTGGTGGATCTACAGCAGGCCAAGAACGCAGGAGCCAACAGGAGCAATGACACGTCGGCCGGGAAGGCGCTCGCTCTCCTCGACGCCTTGGGTGGTCCCCGAGCGGTGATGGGTGTTTCCGAGTTGGCCCAGGTGGTGAACCTGCCCAAGTCAACTGCGCATCGGTTGCTGATGGTGCTCATCGAGAGTGGGTACGTGCGCCGGGTGGGAGACAAGTACGCGTTGTCGACCAGGGCCTTCGAACTCGGCAACCAGATCGCCGTCGCGCGCGCGAACGGCCTGAGGGACCGGGCCATGCCGGTACTGAGCGAGTTGTATGCGCAGACCCGTGAGGCCGTGCACCTGGCGGCGCCGGCGGGCACGAGCGTCCTGTACGTCGAGAAGCTCTTCGGTCCCGAGTCGGTCCGGATCGGCACGGCAGTCGGCCAGCGGCGGCCCCAGCACGCGACGGCTCTGGGGAAGGCGATGATGGCGTTCGCCGAGCCTCAGCGCAGCGAGTCGATGCAGTCGCGCTACTACCGGTTCACCGCGTTCACGATCGCCACGCCCGACTTGCTCGGCCGGGCTCTGGCCCGGGTGCGGGACGAAGGCTTCGCCACCGATTTCGAGGAGTCCGTCCTCGGCGTGTCGTGCATCGCGGTTCCCGTCCTGGACCGGCGCACCCGCAAGCCGGTGGCGGCACTGTCGCTGACCGTCGGCGCAGTGGGACGTTCGGTCCTGCGGTACCGCGGAGTGATGCTCAAGGCGGCCGACCAGCTCTCCGGCCACGTCAGCACCCTGGTCGCCTGAATGGCCGAACGCTGTGGTTCGAGCAGGCGGAACAGCTTTGTTGTCGTCCGTCTCCACCGCTCGCAGGATCGGCAGACCAAGTCGACGCGGACCTGAGGGGACGGATCAACCCATGACGAGAATCGAAGCACTCGGATACCTGGGTCTACGGGCGAAGAGTCTGGACGAGTGGGAGGTGTTCGCCACCGAGATCATCGGCATGTCTGCCACTCGGCAGGAGATCGACGGCGAGGACGCCCTGGTCCTGCGGATGGACGAGCGCGCCCACCGGGTCACCGTGCGCGTCGGCGAGGACGAGCTCGACTATGTCGGCTGGCAGGTCTCGGGCCCGGAGGCCCTCGATGAGGTCGCGGCCGCCCTGGACGAGGCCGGCGTTCCCTACAAGGAGGACGCAGCGCTCGCCGAGCTCCGTGGCGTACGCCGACTGCTCCGCTGCAACGATCCGGCCGGTTATGCGCTAGAGATCCACTACGGCGCGACCATGATGCGCGAGCCGTTCCTCTCGCCCACCGGAGCGCGGTTCGTGACCACGACGCCCGAAGGAGCCGACACCGGCCTAGGGCATGTGGTCGTCGTCTGCGACAACGTCGAGGAGAGCATCGACTTCTACCGCCGCGTGCTCGGATTCAAGATCAGCGACCACATCATCCCGGTCCCGGGTCTGCTCCTCACCTTCTTGCACACCAATCCCCGGCACCACTCACTCGCGGTAGCGCCGATCTACGGCGATGGCGAGGCCGAGATCAACCACTTCATGGTCGAGGTCGACGAGATCGACACCGTCGGCCGAGCTCTGGACAAGGTCCAGAAGCGCAACATCAGGCAGCTCGCCACGTTGGGTCGCCACTCCAACGACAAGATGCTGTCCTTCTACGTGGAGTCCCCGTCCGGGTTCGGAGTCGAGTACGGCACCGACGGGTTGCTCATCGATGAGGAGACGTGGTCGGTCGTGACCTACGACTCGTCGGAGTACTGGGGCCACACCTTCGACCGTTCCTGACCTCCCGCAGCAACTACTGGGCAATGAGTGGAGTACTGACATGACCATCGCGGAAACCGGAACCACCGCCTACCTCGAATCCTTGGTCGACGTGTCGACCGGCGAGCTGGACCGAAAGATCTTCAGCGACGAGGAGATCTTCGAGCTGGAGATGAAGCACATCTTCGGTCGCGCCTGGCTCTTCCTCTGCCATGAGACACAGATCCCGAAGAAGGGTGACTTCTTCGAGGCGCCCATAGGTAAGGACAACGTGCTCGTCGTCCGTCAGCGCGACGGCGGGATCAAGGCCCTGCTCAACACCTGCACGCACCGCGGCAACGCAGTATGCAGGGCGGAGGAGGGCAACGTCCGCAACTTCATGTGCACCTACCACGGCTGGACCTTCGGCCTGGACGGCGAACTGGTCGGGGTGCCCGGGATGTCGGACTTCTACCACGACGATCTGGACAAGTCGAAGTATCCGCTGCGCAAGGTGGCACAGCTCGACAGCTACAAGGGGTTCGTCTTCGCCACCATGGACGCCGAGGCGCCGCCGTTGGTGGACTTCCTGGGGCGCACCGGCCGGATTGCCATCGACCTGCTGGCTGAGCGGGGAGACATCGAGGCTCGCCCGGGGGTTCAGAAGTTCACGCTCAACTGCAACTGGAAGTTCGCTGCGGACAACTCCTTCGACTATTACCACCCGCAGATCACCCACATCTCGGCCCAGGCGGTCGGCATGATCCCCAGCGCCGACACCACCGACGCCGGGGGCGCGAAGACCGACGAGGGCAAGGCGCTCGGTGTCCAGCGTCTGCCCACCGACCTCGACACGCTGGTCGCGATCGGCGAGTACGGCCATGCGATCTCCGGTCCGAGTGTCGAGGCCATGAAGAAGACCCTTCCACCGGAGATGCACGAACTGGTGACCTGGCGCTCGAACCCCGGTCCGCTTGCTGAGTTGGGTCCCGTCGGCGCCCGCTTCGCCGGCCACCCCCACGTGTTCCCCACCTCGTGGTTCACGATGGACTCCCAGCTCAGCCTCCGGGTGCCGCGCAGCGCGACGGTCACCGAGGTGTGGTGGTTCACCTTCAAGGACCGAAACGAGACGCCGGAGGAACAGCGGGCCCAACTCGGCCGTCAGATCCACTCGTTCGGCCCGGCCGGGTTCCTGGAGCAGGAGGACGGTGAGAACTGGTCGCAGAGCACGCTGCAGACCTTCGGCGGCTCCAGTCGCGAGATCCCGCAACTACTCAAGATGGGTCTAGGCCGCGGCAAGATCCTTCACGAGGACGGAGTCGCGCGCATCGAGGCGCCCGTCAACGAGCACGCCCAACTGTGGACCTACTTGTCCTGGCTCGAGTGGGTCAAGGGCTCCAGCTGGGACGAGCTGCGTTCGGCGACCACTCCCGGCGACTACATCTGAGGACGGAGCAGCGATGGGAACCATGAACTTGGAGACGGCGATCGCGCCGGAGAAGCTCGCCGCGATGTACCTGCAGTACGAGGTCGAGCAGTTCTACACCCACGAGGCCGCGCTGTTGGACCACCAGCGGTTCGAGGAGTGGGTCGATCTCTTCACCGAGGACACGTCGTACTTCATGCCGATCCGTCGGACCGTGCCTCGCCGCAACCTGGGCAAGGAGTTCACCCAGCCGGGGGAGATGGCGTTCTTCGATGACGACAAGGCCACCCTGGTCGGTCGGGTGCAGAAGCTCGGCACCGGGACCGCCTGGGCGGAGGACCCGCCGTCGCGCACTCGTCACCTGGTGACGAATGTCCGTATCGTCGTGGACTCGGGCACCGAGCTCACCGTCGAGACCTTCTTCCACCTGTACCGCACCCGGTTGAAGTCTGAGATCGACGAGTGGATCGGCCGGCGCGAGGACGTGCTCCGCCGCACCGACGAAGGGTTCCGGATCGCGCGTCGCCACATCTACCTCGATCAGACGATCCTGCTGTCGCAGAACCTCAGCAACTTCTTCTGATGGGGCTGACACACCACGACTCGCGAGCCGAGGTCACCCGATCGGTCACAGCGAACGGGATCACCCTGCGTTGCGCCACCTACGGGGACCCGAACGATGCGCCGCTCCTGCTGATCATGGGGATCGGCACCCAGCTCGACAGCTGGGACCGGGAGTTTTGCGACGGCTTGGTTGATGCCGGCTTCTACGTGATCCGGTTCGACAACCGCGACGTCGGGTTGTCCGAGCGCATCGAAGGCACCCCTGACCTGGCCGCGATCCGTGCTGGTGAGCACAGCACGCTGCCCTACACCCTCGACGACATGGCGGCCGACGTCGTCGGCCTGCTCGACGTGCTCCACCTCGAGCGAGCCCACATCCTCGGGGCGTCGATGGGCGGCATGGTCGCCCAGCTCGTGGCGATCAACTGGCCGGAGCGGGTGCTCTCGCTGTGCACGATCATGTCGAGCACCAGTGACGCCGCCGTCGGCCAGGCGGACACCGCCGTCCTGGAGTTGATGCGCCGCCCCGCCCCGCCGACGCGCGAGGGAGCCATCGAAGCGGCGGTCGAGCGCTCACGTGCGCTGGCCGGCAGCGGGTTCCCGTTCGACAAGGAGGCGGCACGGAGGCGTGCCGTCGCGGCGTACGAGCGTGCCCATGAACCGGCGGGCCGGCTGCGCCAGCAGGCAGCCGCCATCGCCGCGCCGGACCGGACGTCGGCGCTACGTCAGTTGTCGGTGCCGACAGTCGCGATCCACGGCAGCGACGACCGGCTGGTCGACATCAGCGGCGGTCGAGCGATCGCGGACGCGGTACCAGGCGCCTGGCTCGAGGTCGTCGACGGCATGGGTCACGGCATCGTGCCCGGAGCTTGGCCCCAGATCATCGCAGCGGTACGTCGTAATGCCAACCGTGCTACAGCCCTCCCAGGAGACTTCACGTGACAGTTCAGGAAGACAGGAAATCACTCGGCTTCGACCCGCACGAGCTCCGGGAGAAGTATCGGGTCGAGCGTGACAAGCGACTGCGTCTGGACGGTTCGCGGCAGTATCAGGCGCTCGAGGGTGAGCTCGCGCGGTTCATCGACGACCCGTACACCCCCAGGATCGAGCGTGACGCCGTGCGCGATCACGTCGAGGTGGCGGTGATCGGTGGCGGCTTCGGCGGACTGCTGCTGGGAGCGCGTCTGCGCGCCTTGGGGTACGAGAGCATTCGGCTGGTCGAGCAGGGTGGTGACTTCGGAGGCACCTGGTACTGGAATCGCTACCCGGGTGCCGCCTGCGACACCGAGGCGTACATCTACCTCCCGCTGCTGGAGGAGACGGGTTACATGCCCACAGAGAAGTACGTCAAGGGGCCTGAGATCCTCGAGCACTGCCGACGTATCGCTCGCCAGTTCCAGTTGTATGACAACGCTCTCCTCCAGACCCGCATCACGGGAGTGGCTTGGGACGAGGACGCCGGGCTGTGGACGGTCGAGTCCGACCGCGGTGACGTGTTCACGGCTCGCTATGTCTGCATGACTGCCGGGGCGATGCAGAAGCCGAAGCTGCCCGGGGTGCCCGGTATCGAGACGTTCCGTGGGCACACCTTCCACACGACGCGTTGGGACTATGCCTATACCGGTGGCGACAGCACCGGCGGTCTGGACGGGCTGGCGGACAAGAAGGTCGCGATCGTCGGGACCGGTGCAACCGCGATCCAGGCGGTGCCCGCACTCGGCGCGAGCTCGGGGCACCTCTACGTCGTCCAGCGGACGCCGTCGGCCGTCAACGCCCGGAAGAACTCGCCGACCGACCCGACGTGGGCTGCCTCGCTGCCGCACGGCTGGCAGCGCGAGCGGATGGACAACTTCTCGACGTTCGTAGCCGGTGGTGATGCCGAGACCGATCTGGTCAACGACGGCTGGACCGCCATCTACCGGCTCCGCACGCTGAGTGGCGGTGTCCTCGACGAGATCGATGACTTCGCGAAGATGGAGGAGATCCGGGCGCGGGTCAGCGAGATCGTGCGTGATCCGGAGACCGCGGAGAGGCTCAAGCCGTGGTTCCGTGCGCTGTGCAAGCGCCCGTGCTTCAACGACGAGTACCTCGAGACGTTCAACCGGCCGAATGTCACGCTGCTCGACACCGACGGTCAGGGCATCGAGCGGGTCACGCCGACCGGGATCGTGGTCAACGGCACCGAGTACGACGTCGACTGTCTGGTCTTTGCCAGCGGGTTCCAGGTCGGTGCGCCGTTCGCGAAGCGGCTCGGCTACGACGTGACCGGTCGTGAGGGCGTCAAGTTGAGCGAGAAGTTCGCGAACGGGATGTCGACGCTCTACGGGATGCAGACCAACGGCTTCCCGAACTTCTTCATCGTCTCGGTGAACCAGGTGGGCGTGAGCTCCAACTTCGCGCACGTGCTCGACGTCCAGAGCCGTCACATCTCCCAGGTCATCAACGAGACCGATGCGCGGGGCGCGCGGGCGGTCGACGTCGTGGTAGCCGACGAGGAGTCGTGGGCCCAGACCGTCTACGACTCCTCGCGCGCGAACCTGGAGTTCCTCGAGTCCTGCACGCCGGGTTACTACAACAACGAGGGTCACCCCAACGGAGACGTCGCGAGACGCAACGGTGCCTACGGGCCCGGGATCGTGGCCTTCGACCACCTCGTCAGCGACTGGCGCGCCGACGGCCAGTGGCGCGGTCTGGTCTTCGAACCGACCCGCGAGTCGGAGCAGAGTGCCTGACGTGCCCGCGGCCGCACCCCTCGCGGGCCTGGTCGTCGCGGACTTCTCTCGGATCGTTGCCGGCCCCTATTGCACCATGTTGCTAGGCGATCTCGGCGCCGACGTGATCAAGGTTGAGAGCCCGGCCGGTGACGACACCAGGGGGTTCGTGCCCCCGGTCCGCGAGGACGAGTCGACCTACTACCTGGCGGTGAACCGCAACAAGCGGTCGATCGCGCTGGACTTGGCCGACGAGGGCGATCGCGCGCTGGCGCGGGAACTCGCGCGCCGTGCCGATGTCTTCGTGCACAACTTCCGGCCGGGCGGCATGGAGCGCTACGGCTTGGGCTACGACGACGTTGCCGCGGCCAATCCCGCGGTCGTCTATTGCGCCATCAGCGGCTTCGGTACCGGTGGCGGTGCCGACCTCCCCGGCTACGACCTGCTGATCCAGGCGGTCTCGGGCTTGATGTCCATGACCGGCGACGCCGACGGCCCCCCGCTGCGGGCGGGCATGTCCGTCATCGACGTGGTGACCGGGTTGCACGCGACCGTCGCGGTGCTCGCTGCGCTCAACCACCGGAGCCAGACGGGCGAGGGTCAGCGCGTCGAGGTCGACCTGCTCTCGAGCGCGTTGTCCTCGATGATCAATCAGACCTCGGCGTTCGTCGCGGGTGGCGTCGTGCCCCAGCGCATGGGCAACGAGCATCCCAGCCTGTTCCCGTACGGCCCGTTGCCGACCGCCGACCGCGACCTGATCGTGGTGGCCGGCAACGACCGGCAGTTCCGGACCATGTGTGATGCCCTCGGCCGTCCTGATCTCGCCGCGGACCCGAGGTTCGCCACGGTCGGGCAACGCAACCATCGCCGCGATGAGCTCCGTCCCGAGCTGGTGGCCGAGCTGGCGGCCCGGGGCGCCGACGAGTGGACCGAGCTGTTCACGCGTGCGGGCCTCCCGTGCGGGCCGATCAACGATGTGCGAGCCGGCGTGGAGTTGGCGACCCGGCTCGGCCTCAAGCCGGTTGTCGACGTCGAGGGCGTGCCGATGGTGCGGAACCCGGTCAGCTACTCCGTGACGCCGCCGCAGTACCGCCGGCGTCCGCCGGCCATCGACGATGCCGGTGAGAGCGTCCGGGAGTGGCTGGCGACCGAGAGCACTGCGCAGGAGGCGGTCGATGCGTGACGCGGTGATCTGCGAGCCCGTGCGTACGCCGATCGGGCGGTACGGCGGTGTTCTCGCGGGGGTGCCGGCCAGCGAGCTGGCCGCGATCGTGATCGCGGAGCTGCTCCGGCGCGCGGGGGTGCCTGGTGAGCTGGTCGACGACGTCGTCCTGGGCCAGTGCAACCCCAATGCCGAGGCCCCGGCGATCGGCAGGGTCGCCGCGATGGACGCCGGGTTGCCGGTGTCCGTCGCCGGGGTGCAGCTCGACCGTCGTTGCGGTTCTGGGCTCCAGGCGGTCTGCACGGCCGCGATGCAGGTGCAGACCGGCGTCGCGGACGTCGTGGTCGCCGGCGGCGCCGAGAGCATGAGCTCGGTCGAGCACTACACGAACGGGATCCGCTTCCCGGGTCGCGCCGAGTCCGTGGTGCTCCACGACCGGCTGGCGCGGGCCCGGACCACGGCCGGTGGCAAGGATCATCCGGTCCCGGGCGGGATGCTCGAGACCGCTGAGAACCTGCGTCGCGAGTACGCCATCACCCGCGAGGCGCAGGACGCGCTCTCGGTGCGGTCACATCGGCGGGCAGCAGCAGCGCAGGCCACCGGCGTCTTCGACGAGGAGATCGTCGCGGTCCATGATGTCAGCAGCGACGAGCACATTCGCCCGGACACCACCACCGAGTCGTTGGCGCAGCTCAAGCCCGTGCTCCGCCGCCAAGACCCCGCAGCGACGGTCACCGCGGGCAACTCCAGTGGACAGAACGACGGCGCGGCGGCCTGTCTCGTCACCACGCCCGAGATCGCAGATCGGCTCGGGCTGATGCCGTACGCGCGCCTGGTGACCTGGGCGGTGGCGGGCGTCGAGCCAGCCCGGATGGGCATCGGGCCGGTCCCGGCGACGGCGCGTGCCCTGGACCGCGCCGGCCTCTCGCTCGCCGAGATGGACCTGATCGAGATCAACGAGGCCTTCGCGGCGCAGGTGCTGGCCGTGACACAGGAGTGGGGCCTCGGTGAGGCCGATTGGGAGCGGGCCAACGTGCACGGGTCCGGCATCTCGCTCGGCCACCCCGTCGGCGCGACCGGGGCGCGCATCCTCGCCACGATGCTGCGCGAGCTGCGCCGCCGTGAGGGTCGCTATGCCCTGGAGACCATGTGCATCGGCGGCGGGCAGGGGCTCACCGCCATCTTCGAGCGGATCGGATGAGAGGAAGCAGCACGGTGTTCGGCAACGACAGGAGCCCGGTCGCAATCGTGACCGGAGGTGCCCGCGGGATCGGCCGCGGGGTCGCCAACCGACTGGCGGCGGACGGTTGTGCCGTCGCCGTCCTCGATCTCTCTGAGGACGCGTGCCGCGACACCGTCGAGGAGATCGTCGCCGCTGGTGGCACCGCGCTGGCCGTCGGTGCCGACGTCTCGGTGGAGGAGGACGTCGCCGCGTCCGTCGATCGCGTGGTCGCCGAGCTCGGAGAGCCCACGGTGCTGGTGAACAACGCCGGCATCGTCCGCGACAATCTGCTCTTCAAGCTCCAGCCGGACGAGTGGGATGCCGTCATCAACGTGCACCTGCGAGGCGCCTACCTGATGTCGCGAGCCACGCAGAAGTACATGGTCGGAGCCGGTTGGGGACGCATCGTGAACCTCTCCAGCACCTCGGCGCTCGGCAAGAAGGGCCAGGCCAACTACGCAGCGGCGAAGTCGGGCCTCCAGGGCTTCACCAAGACGCTCGCGATGGAGCTCGGGAAGTTCGGGGTCACCGCCAACGTGGTGGCGCCTGGGTTCATCGTCACCGAGATGACACGGGACACCGCGGCTCGGATCGGGATGCCCTACGACGAGTACACGGTCATGCGCGCGGCGGAGATCCCGGTCGCGCGCGTGGGTCAACCGGCCGACATCGCGGCGGCGGTGTCGTTCTTCGTCAGCGAGGAAGCGTCGTTCGTGTCCGGGCAGGTGCTCTACGTCGCCGGAGGGCCGAAGGCATGAGGATCGGACGCGTCGCGATCAGCGGCGGCGAGGAGGTCTGGGCCCGGCTCGATCCCGATCACTCGGTCGAACTGCTCGACCTCGATGACCTCGGTCGGGTGGGCCGCGACCTCGGTCCACAAGACGGTCTGAACGTCGTCAAGCCGGTCACCACGACCAGCACGGTCGTGTGCCTGCTCGGCAACTGGAAGGGTCGCGACGACCGCGACGGCCCGAGCTTCTTCGTCAAGCCGCTCAGCTCGCTCATCGGTGATGGCGACACGATCGTCCTTCCGCAAGGCTGTCGCACCGTGGTCTACGAGCCGGAGGTCGCAGCCCTGATCGGCCGCACCTGCCGCAATGTCACACCCGCCGAGGCACGCGATCACGTCCTCGGCTGGACCTGTGTCAACGACGTGACCGCGACGGATCTCGGGATGACCACGAACTTCCCGTTCCTCCCGGGGAAGTCGTACGACACCTTCGGCGTCCTGGGGCCGGTCGTCGAGACGGAGCTCGACCCCGACGACACCGCCCTCCGCGCCCGCATCAACGGCCGCGTCGTCACCGACACGAACACGTCTCGGATGAACTGGTCGACCGATGAGGTGGTGAGCTGGGTGAGCCGGTTCATGACCCTCCGCCCCGGCGACCTCGTGTGCTTCGGCACGCCGCCGGAGATCGGGCCCATCGCGCCCGGGGACATCGTCGAGGTGGAGGTCGGCGGGATCGGGTCTCTGCGGAACCTGGTGGTCGCCGACGCGTGACCGGCGGGCTCAGCCCAGCAGCTGAGCGCAGAGGGACCCGGTCAACCACGCCGTGAACTCGGCCTTGGTCCAATTCCGTCGCTGGTGCAGCGACTGCCACAGCAATGGATCGTTGTGAACCCAGAGGATGTCGGCGGCACGCGCCGCCGAGAGTCCAGGACGCAGCTCGTCGCTGATCAGGTGTGCGGTGCGAGTCGCCGCCTGGTGCCGCTCCTGGTCCAGCGTGGTGAGTCGGTCGCGTAGGTCTGCCGACTCGGAGGCCGCCCGCACCATCGCTTCGTGGATGGGGCCGACGGCCTCGAAGACGTCCGCCACGACCTCGACGTACACCTCGAGGAGCGCGCGCGCTCCACTCACGCCGACCCAGCGATCGGCCAGCCCAGCCTCGTGCGGTGGTCGCGGGTCGTCGCCGCCCACCACCGCCGCGTGATGGGCGGCCCTCATCAGCGCTGGCTTGCCGCCGACGCACTTGAAGACCGTGGCGCGCCCCACGCCCGCGCGCTCGGCGATCGCGTCGACCGTCGTGGGGCCGTAGCCCTGGCTGACGAACAGCTCATGGGCGGCCTCGATGACGGCGAGCCTCGTCAGGCGGGCCGCCTCGATCCGTACCGGAGAGCGGTACGGGCGACTGGGCGTTGGGTCAGTGGTCATCGATCATGAACCATATTCGAGAGACTCCGAGTATGACGAAATGGAGAATGGGCATGGTCGAGATGGTGGAGCAGAGCCGGGTGGAAAGCGAGGCTGCAGTCCTGCTCCGGGGGCTGCGCGAGCTCCTCGAGAGCGAGGAGTACGCCGAGCGAGTGGTCGAGGCGGACCGCGCTGGGCGGATGGCGCTCGACAACGCGGCAGCCCTCAAGGAGCTCGGCGTGGTCGGCCTCCCGGCGGCGACGCGCTTCGGCCCCGACGGACCGCCGCTGGAGCTCTCGATCGCGGTCATGGAACTGCTCGGGCGCCACGATGCCTCGAGCGCGGTCGCGATCAACATGAACTGGGCAGGGGTGCGCACGCTACGCCAGCTCCCGTCGTTCCCGCGCCGCGACGAGGCGCTCGCCGCCATCCAGGATGGCCGGGGTGCGGTCTGCGGCGCGTTCTCCAACCCCTCGACCGAGCTCGACTCCAGGAAGGCCAAGCTGTCGTGTCGCCTCGAGGGGGAGGACGTGGTGCTCAACGGCCGCGCCGGGTTCGGGTCGATGAGCGACGCGGCGACGCACGCCGTACTCGGGGGTCTCGTCGAGGACAGCGACCCGGCCGACCCGATGTTCGTGTTGACCCTCGGGCGGATCGGCGAACCCGGCCTGGTCAAACACGAGAACTGGAATGCGATGGGAATGCGCGCCACCGGCAGCAACGACATCGAGTGTCGGGAGCTGCGGATCCCGGTGGACGAATGCCTGGTCGCACCCATCAGCGACATGAGGAAGAGCCGGACCGCGGACTCGGCCGCGACGGCCTTCGGGATCGCGGCGATCTGGGTCGGGCTCTCGCAGGCGGCGATGGACTTCACCGTCGACCACGTGCAGCACCGCTACGGCTACATGGCCGAAGGCACGTTCAACACCTCGACCACGCAGTTCCGCGCCGACGAGGCGTGGGCGCAGACCGGCATCGGCAACATGGACCACTGGCTGGGCACCGGCCGCGACCTGCTGTCGGCAGTGGTGGCGCGGCTCGACGCGGGTGAGGACGTGCCGACTCGAGACTTGGTGCGCACGCTCTTCCACCTGCGCCGCATGTCCGAGGAGGTGTCGATGGGCGCGATGAAGGTGTGTGGTGCCCACGGCTACGTCAAGGCGCAGCGGCTGGAGCGCATTTTCCGCGACCTCGTCGGTGGCGTCGTCATGGCCTGGAAGACCGACCAGCTGCAGCAGACGCTCGGAGTCGGAGCGCTGGGGCGGCCGATCGTCTTCACCGGTCCAGCCGGCTCCTGAGGGACGCAGTCAGACCGCCATCCCGCCGCCCATGTCGATCATGGCGCCGTTCATGGCGCTGGCGGCATCGCTGGCCAGGAACGCGACCATGTTCGCGACCTCCTCGGGCAGCTCGTAGCGCTGGATGGCGGTCCGACCGCGCGGGTAGAGCGTCTCGGGCCGGTCCTCGGTCAGCGCTCGGTCGGGGCCCCACATCGATCCGGCGTTGACGCCGGTGACCTGAATGCCCTGCGGGCCGAGCTCCTTGCCGAGGAACCGGGTGAACTGTCCGAGCCCGGCCTTGAGGGCGCCGTACACGGTCAGCCAGGGCATCGCCGAGCTCCCGGCCTCGGAGCCGATGTTGATGATCCGGCCCTGGCCCTGGGGGAGCATGTAGTCGAGCACCGCGCGCGTGCAGTACATCGGGCCGGTCAGCGTGCCGCGCACGGAGCGGTCGATGTCCTCGCGAGTGAAGGTGGCGAAGTCGCCGACGACGACGTCGGCGGCGTTGTTCACGAGGATGTCGATGCCCCCGAGTGCCTCTGCGGCCTCGGCCATGACGGACTGGACGCCGTCCCACTCCATGACGTCACCGTGGATCGGGACGATCTTCGTTCCCCACTTCTCCGACGCAGCAGCCGCGACTCCTTCCGCGTCCGGGGCGGACGGGTGCCGGGAGAAGCCTCGCTCGCGCACCTGCTCGGCGCTCAGGTCGACCACCGCGACGTCGGCACCGAGCCCGGCCAGCCTGTTCACGCAGGCTTGGCCGAGGTTGATCCCCGCCCCGCCCGTGACGACCGCGCGCCGGCCGCGCAGGTCCATGAGATCGGTGACCCGCTTGCCGATGCTGTCGAGTGGGATCCTGGCCTCGTCCCACCACACGGTCTGCGAGCCGTTGCCCGAGTCGATGTGGTTCTGGAGCAACTGGTGGAAGAAGTGAGTCGTCACGATGGGTCCTCAGTCGTCGATGGGGCTGGTGGTGACGTCGCGGCCTCGGATCAGCGGCCGGAACATCGTGTAGGGGATCGGGTGCTGGTTGGCGCCGACCTCTGGGGCGCCGCGCCAGCGGTAGAGGCACAGGCAGCGGCCGGCGCTCCGGTTGGTGATGTGGTCGGTGGTCGGTGACGTCATGGTGATGCCGATGGCCTCGTAGAAGCGCGAGGTGCGCACCAGGTCGGGCAAGGCGGCGCTCATGGCCAACAGTTCCGTGGGCGTGGCGCCGCATTCGTCGCCGGCCAGGTCGGCACGGGCATCGATCGAGCTGATGGGTCCCGGGAAGCGGGCGTGCCATGCGTTGAACCACCCGACGTACGGCACGTCGGGGCAGGCCTCGGGATCGACCAGGTCGAACTGGAAGCGGCGCGAGTGGTTGGAGACGCGAACGCCGAGGAGCGCGGCCTGCTCCTGCCACGGGATCCGGGGCTCGATGACCACGGGCACCGCGAACCTGCTGGTGAAGGCCGCGGGCTGCGCCGGGACTCGGGGAAGGCCCGCGAGGTAGTCCGCAGGATCCATGCCGAGGTGGGCGGGATAGCCGGCGCGGACGTAGGTGTCAGTCGTCCGCGACCAGAGCTCCTCCCATAGCGACCTGAGCGGCGGCGTCGCTGACCGGGACCGCACCCCGAGCATGGTGCCGTTGTCAGTGGGGGTCACGTCGTAGCCGACCAGGAGCGACCCCGGTGTCGGAGGCTCGTCCTCGCGCCCTTCCTCGGGCTCGTCGCCGTCGAAGCGCGCTGCGACGACGCGGCCGTCGTACAAGGTGGCTAGGCGCGTCCAGCTGCGGCGGTCATCGAGGTGGTGGCCGGTGAGGAGGAACTGGTCCTGGCTGGCGACGATGTACTGATCGAGGGTCAGCATGGAGCGGCCGGCAGCGGCCAGCGCCTCCCGGGTCGCGGCCTCGTCGAGATCCAGCCACAGCGCCTCGCGCGACGTCTCGTAGTCGAACCAGCCCCACAGATCGGCCGCGTTGACGAAGCCGTTCGCGGGGGCTTGCGCGTAGGAGTCCATGGCCGGGAAGATGGCGGCGAAGCGGTCCCGGGCGAGGTGTGAACTGAGCTCGTGGGGCAGATAGGCCACGGCCCTGCCCTCGCGCTGCAGTTCGATCAGTTGTGTGTCGTCGTACGGACAGGGCGAGACCGTGATCGGGAGGTGCAGCCGGCTAGCGCGCTCGGCCCAGATCGCGCGGTGCAGTCGCGTCTGCTGATCGGCAGACAGCGGCTCGTCGGCGATCGCCGCCACTGTCTGCCCACCCGCTGGGTCGATCACGCGCGGCTCCGGTGGAGCACCTTCACCTCGGTGAATGAGTGCAGCCCCCAGTGCCCGTTCTCGACGCCGATGCCGCTCCACTTCGCGCCCCCGAAGGGCTGGTCGGGACGGAGGGCGAGGTGAGTGTTGACCCACGCTGTCCCGCAGTCGAGTTCGTCGGCCACGGCCTCCGCTCGGTCGGCATCGGTGCCCCACACCGAGCCCGACAGACCGAAGTGCGTGCCGTTGGCGCGCTCGATGGCCTCGTCGATGGACCGGTAGGGCAGCACCGGGAGCACCGGGCCGAACTGCTCCTCGTCGACCACGGCCATGCCGTCGGCGACTCCGCTGAGGATCGTCGGCTCGTAGAAGAAGCCGGGGCCGTCGACGGCGGAACCGCCGGACGCCGCCTGCCCGCCACGACTCACGGCCTCGTCGACCAGACCGGCGACGCGATCGAGCTGGGGCTTGTTGTTCAGGGGGCCGAGCTGGCTCGCCGGGTCGGACCCCGGGCCGACCCGCACCGAGCTGGCAACGGCCGCGAGGGCTTCGACGACTTCGTTGTAGCGGCTCTGTGGCGCGTAGACACGCTTGACTGCCGAGCACACCTGACCGTTGTTGCGGAACGCGGACCAGAAGAGCCGCTCGGCGACGGCCTCGACGTCGACGTCGTCCAGCAGGATCGCCGGGTCGTTGCCGCCGAGCTCCAAGGTGACGCGCTTGAGGTCCGGCGCCGCCGCGGCGGCGACGTGCTTGCCGGTGCCGACCGAGCCGGTGAACGAGATCTTGCGGGTCAGCGGGTGCGCAGTCATGAGCGCACCGAGTGGATCGGAGCCGCTGACCACGTTCAGCACGCCCGCCGGCAGCACGTCGGCCAGGACCTGGCCGAGCAGCAGCGTCGCGAGTGGGGTGTACGGCGAGGGCTTAAGGATCATGGTGTTGCCCGCCCGCAGGGCGGGCGCGATCTTCCAGGCCGCCAGGCTCAGAGGGAAGTTCCACGGAGTGATCGCGGCCACGACCCCGAGGGGACGCCGCGCGACCCGGATGTGAGCGACGTCGTTGTCCTCGAGGATCTCGTCGTTCACCTTGAGGCCGGCGAAGTAGCGCAGCCACAACGCCACCGACCGCACCTCCATCTGCGCGTCGGCGAGTGGTTTGCCCTGCTCCTGGGTCAGCAGCGGGGCGATCGCGTCCGTCGCCGCCAACACGGCGTCTGCGGCCGCGAGCAGCCGCTCCTGTCGGGCGGGCTCGTCCCGTCGCCAGGTGCCGTACGCCGCGTGGGCGGAGGTCATCGCCTCGTCCAGTTGGGCCTCCGAGCACTCAGGCGCGGTGGCGAACGGGGTACCGGTGGCAGGGTCGACCACGTCGAACGACCCCGTCGTGGTGACGGCGTCGCCGCCGATGGTCATCGAGACCGGCTGGGTCATTGCGCTCACCCTTCCTGGTGCGGCAGTTGGAGCTGGCGTCGGGCGCCGTCGACGTCAGCGATGTCGAGGTCCAGGTCTTCGGCGAGCGCGGCCGCGCGCGCGACGAGCGGCGCACTGCCCGGTGCGAGCTCGCCCTTGCGGAGATAGAGGGTGTCTTCGAGTCCGGCGCGGCAGTTGCCACCGAGCGCCAGGCCGATCGCAGTCAGTTCCAGGTTGGCCCGTCCGATGGCGATGACCTGCCAGACGGCACCTTCGGGAAGCCGGCGCACCATCGTCATGAGGTTCTCGGCCGTGGCCGCCATGCCGCCGCGGACCCCGAGGACGATGCTGAACTGCAGCGGCTCGGCCAGCAGCCCCTCGTCCCTCAGCCGCAGGCAGGCGTCGAGATGACCGGTGTCATAGACCTCGAGCTCCGGCTTGACATTGAGTTCCTGCATCCGAGCTGCGAGTCGGCGTACGCCGGCAGGCGGGTTGAGGAACTCGCCGTCGCCGAAACTCATGCTGCACGGGTTCAGGGTCGCCATCTCGGGTGTGAGCTCGGCGAGCTGCTCGCGCTCCTCGAAGGGCACGGTCAGGCCGACGCCGGTCGACAGCTGCACGAGGATGGGGCAGCGCTCCCGGATGAGCTCGATGGTGCGGGCCGCGACCTTGAGGTCGGCGGTGGGCCGGTCATCGCGGTCCCGGAGGTGGATGTGAGCCACCGCGGCGCCGCCGGCGTAGGCCTCGGCGACCTGGTCGGCGATCTCCTCCGGCTGCGTCGGCAGCCAGGGGTTGTCCTGCTTCGTCGCGATGGGGCCCGTGGGAGCCACCGTGATGATCACGCTCACGTGCGTCTCCCTAGTTCTTCGAGAAGTCTGCGGAATGCATCGTCACACCACATACGGTATATGGAGTATGGTATCTCAGCAACCGTCCTCCCACTGTATGTGTCTTGCACCCCGCCAGGCGCCCGGGAGCAGAAGAGAGAGCAGGCATCTGTGGTCGATCCCGTGACCGTCTCGGTCATCACGCACCGGTTCGAGGCGATCGTGCAGGAGATGGGCGAGGCCATGCTCCGCACCGCCTATTCCCAAATCCTCAACTCCAGCAGGGACTTCTCCACCGCCATCACCGACCGTGACGCGCGGCTTGTCGCGCAGGCGGAGCACGTGCCGATCCACGTCGGCTCGATGCCGTGGGCGGTGCAGGCGATCAACGAGTTCTTCGGTGCCACCATCAAGCCCGGAGACGTGTATCTCCTCAACGACCCGTACCACGGTGGCAACCACCTCCCCGACCTGACGACGTTCGTCCCGGTCTTCTTCCAGGACGAGCTCCTCTTCTGGTCGATCAACCGGTCCCACCAGAGCGACATCGGAGGCTCCACGCACGGCGCCTACAACCCGAACGCGACGGAGATCTGGCAGGAGGGTCTGCGGATCACCCCGCTCAAGCTGTACGACGCGGGCACGGTCCGTGAGGACGTCATGCAGATGGTCGCGACCAACGTCCGGCACGCCGAGGACTTCCTCGGGGACCTGCGCGCCATGATCGGCTCGTCCTGGGTCGGGGAGCGCCGGGTCCTGCAGCTGCTGGAGGAGTACGGCGCCGAGACGGTCACGAGCGCCGTCGACGCCATCCTGGACAGCGCCGAGCGCCAGGCCCGGGCCTGCATCTCGACCTGGACCGACGGCGAGTACTTCGGCGAGGCGGTCCTGGACGACGACGGCCACGGCACCGAGGACGTCTACATCCGCGCCAAGGTCACCGTCTCCGGCGACTCGCTCCACGTCGACCTGAGCGACTCCCACCCTCAGGTGACCGGCTTCATCAACTCCTCCTACCCGAACATGATGTCCGCGGCCTACATGGCGCTGTCCTTCCTCATCGAGCCGCGGACCCCGAAGAACTCGGGGACGTTCCGGCCCCTCACGGTGACCGCCACGGAGGGAACCGTGGTGTGGGCCCGGCCGCCGGCGCCGGTCACGCTGGCCACGAACCACTGCGCGCAGGAGATCGCCGAGTCCGTCATCAAGGCGCTGGTCGAGGCGTGTCCCGACCGGGTGATCGCCGGGTGGGGTCGGCGGTTCCGGATCGCGATCAAGGGCGTGGACCCGCGGACCGGTCGCCAGTTCATCTGGCACCTCTTCCACGCGCGGCCCGGTGGCGGCGCGTCCCCGGCGGGAGACGGGTGGGAGACCGCGGGCGAGGGGCAGGCGATGGGCGCGTCCAAGTTCGGCTCGGTCGAGGTCGCCGAGGTCCGGTTCCCGCTCTTCTTCGAGCACCACGAGTTCCGGCCCGACTCGTTCGGTGACGGTCGGTTCCGCGGCGGAGCCGGCTCCGTCCTCCGGCTGCGGATGGAGACCGAGGAGCCCGCGATCGCCAACACCGCGGGCGACGGAGTGCGGCACCCGTCCTTCGGGACGTGTGGCGGCCGCGACGGCGTGCCCCACCGCTACCGGCTGCTCTCGGGCGAGTCCGTCCGGGAGCTGCGGACCAAGGAGGTCGACATCGAGGTCCCGCCGCGATCGGTCTTCCACGTCGAGTCCGCGGGAGGTGGTGGCTACGGGCCGCCCGCGGAGCGTGACCCCGAGGCCCGGCGACAGGACCTCGAGAACGGATTCGTCACGTCGGCCGTCGCCACCGACGACTCTCTCCTCACGACGGGAGCCTGAGCATGTACCGCATCGGCATCGACATCGGCGGCACCTTCACCGACCTGGCGGCCGTGGACGGGGACGGCGTGGTCGTCATCGCCAAGTCCTCCTCGACCCCACGCGACCCGTCGGACGGGCTGCTCCAGGGACTGACCAAACTCGCGGCGGCCCTCGGGGTCACGAGGGAGCAGATGCTCGGCGAGACCGAGCGGATCGTGCACGGCACGACAGTGGCCACCAACGCGCTGCTGGAGGGCAAGGGCGCCAAGGTCGCGCTGCTCACGACGGAGGGTCACCGCGACGTGATCGAGATGCGTGAGGGCATGAAGGACGACCGCTACAACGTGCGGATGGCCCCGCCGGAGCCGCTGGTGCCCCGGGCCCGACGCTTCGGAGTCACCGAGCGCATGCGCGCCGACGGCACCGCCGCGAGCCCGCTGCTGGCGGACTCGCTCGCGTCGGCGGTCGAGGCGGCGGCTGTGTCGGGCGCGGAGGCGATCGCCGTCTGCTACCTCCACTCCTACCGCAACCCCGAGCACGAGCAGGCGACCGCGGCCGCGCTCGCCGAGCGCCTCCCGGACACCTACGTCTCGATCTCCAGCGAGGTCCTCCCGCAGATCAAGGAGTACGAGCGGGTCTGGACCACGGTGGTCAACGCCTACGTCGGCCCGGTGCTGGCCGACTACCTCTCGCGTCTCAGCGGCCGTCTGGCCGAGGCGGGGTACGCCGGCGAGGTCATGATCATGCACTCGCACGGCGGCGTGGCGACGATCGCGGAGTCGAGCCGGCTCGCCGCCGGGGCGGTGCTCTCCGGTCCTGCCGGCGGCATCGCGGCCGCGAAGCAGGCCGCGAAGCTGATCGGGACCGGCGAGCTGATCACCTTCGACATGGGCGGCACCAGCACGGACATCGCGCTGCTCCAGGACGGCGAGGCGCCGCTGACCGCGGAGAAGCAGGTCGGCATCGCCAAGGTGTCGCTCCCGACCCTCGACATCCACACGCTCGGGGCCGGAGGCGGCTCGATCGCCCACGTCGACAGCGGCATCCTGCACGTCGGTCCGGAGAGCGCCGGCGCCCTGCCCGGCCCCGCCTGCTACGGCCGGGGCGGAGTCGAGGCGACGGTCACCGACGCGAACGTCGTCCTCGGTCTGCTCGACCCGGCGAGCTTCGCGGGCGGCGACCTGCCGCTCGACGGTGCCGCGGCCGAGACGGCGGTCGGCGCTGTCGGCGAGGCGCTCGGCGTCGCGACGGTCGAGGCCGCCGCCGGCATCGCCAAGGTCGTGAACACCACGATGGCGGAGGGGATCAGGATCGTCTCGGTCCGGCGCGGCGTCGACCCGCGTGGCTTCACGCTGGTCGCCTTCGGCGGCGCGGCCGGCGTCCACGTCACCGAGGTGGCTCGGCTACTCGACATCAAGCGCGTGGTCGTGCCCAACGTCGCGTCGGTCCTCTCCGCGTGGGGGATGCTGGCCACCGACCTGCGGTACGAGATGGTGCGCTCGCACATCGGCGACGCCGCCTCGACGTCCGCCGACGGGATGCGGCGCGTGCTGCGCGACATGGAGGTCGACGGCCGCGCCCGGCTCGACGACTTCGACGGGCAGATCGAGGTCCAGCGCGCCCTCGACATGCGCTACGGCGAGCAGATCTACGAGATCACCGTGCCGATCAACGACGTCGACGTCGACGGCGCCGGCTTCATCGACGAGGTCGTCGCGAGGTTCCACAAGCGGCACCAGGAGCTCTACGCCTACAACGCCCCGGGCCAGGAGGTGGTGATCGTGAACGCACGGACCGCCATCGTCGGCAAGCTGCCGGAGCTGCGGGCCGAGCCGCTCGCCGGCGGCGACGGCGACAGCGCCGAGGAGCGCACGCGGCGGGTCTACCTGGACGGCTGGGTCAACGTCCCCGTGCACCGGATGGCGGCGGTGGTCCAGGGAGAGCGGATCGCCGGTCCGGCCCTCGTCGAGTCCGCGACCACCACGGTCCTGCTGCGTGCCGACGACTCCGCGGTCGTCAACGAGCAGGGGTGGCTCGACATCCGACTGTCCTAGACCCGTCCGTCCCAGGAGGAGCAGATGACCACCACCGACACCGAGGCCGCGCTGCGCGGGGTGCTCGCCCGGACCGAGCAGAGGTACGTCGAGCAGAACCCGCGCAGCCGGCGCCGGTTCGACGAGGCGCGGACCGTGATGCCCGGGGGGAACACCCGGACGTCGCTCTACTACTCGCCGTTCCCGGTGACGTTCGTGGCGGGCGAGGGCCAGTTCCTCACCGACCTCGACGGTCACCGGTACCTCGACCTCCTCGGCGAGTACTCCGCCGGGCTCTACGGCCACTCCGACCCGGCGGTCCTGGCGGCGGTGCGCCAGGCACTCGACGAGGGCCTGTCCTACGGCGGTCCCAACTCCTACGAGGTCGAGCTCGCCGCGGAGATCGTCCGACGGTTCCCGTCGGTCGAGCTCCTGCGGTTCACCAACTCGGGCACGGAGGCGAACCTGTTCGCCATCGGCGCGGCGCGTGCCGTCACGGGCCGCACCGCCGTCCTGGCCTTCGAGGGCGGCTACCACGGGGGAGTGCTGAGCTTCCGCGGTGACGCGCCGCTCAACGCGCCGTACCCCTACGTCGTCCGCGACTACAACGACGTGCCCGGAGCGCTGGCCGCGATCGAGGAGCACCGCGACGACCTCGCCGCCGTGATCCTCGAGCCGATGCTCGGCGGCGGCGGGGCCGTGCCGGCGACGGCCGAGTTCGTCCGGGCGCTGCGCGATGCGACGACGCGGCACGACATCGTGCTCATCGTCGACGAGGTGATGACCTCGCGCCTGGCACCGGGCGGCCTCCAGGAGCGCCTGGGGGTCGTGCCCGACCTGACGACCTTCGGGAAGTACGTCGGGGCGGGCTTCAGCTTCGGTGCCTTCGGCGGCGCCCGACCGCTGATGGAGCGCTTCGACCCGGGCGTGCCGGGTGGCCTGTCGCATCCCGGCACCTTCAACAACAACACGGTCACGATGGCCGCCGGCCTGACGGGGCTCCGGGAGGTCTTCACCCCGGACGCCGTCCACGCGCTGAACGCGCGCGGCGACCGGCTCCGCGACCGGCTCAACTCGGTCTTCGCCGAGGTCGGCGTCGCGGTCCAGGCGACCGGCGTCGGCTCGATCCTGGGCCTGCACTTCCAGCGCTCCCCGATCGTGACCGGCCGGGAGATCGACCCCGCGCCCGAGAAGCGCGCACTGCTGCACCTCGAGCTCATGCTGCGCGGCTTCTACATCGCGCGACGCGGCTACCTCGCGCTCCCACTGCCGCTGACCGATGCCGACGTCGCGTCGTTCGTGAGGGCCGTGGAGGACGTCGTCACGACCCACCAGCGCGTCCTCCGGTAGTGCCGACCCGGCGTTCGTGACAAAGGTCCGCGCCCCACCCGAGAGGGAGGGGCGCGGACCTTCGTTCGCTGGGCTCGCTGGGGGTGCCGCGTCAGGCGGGCTGGCGGTCCAGGTCGAGCTGGTACAGGTTGATCGCGTTGCCCCGGACGATCTTGTACGTCGTCTCGGCGTCGATCCCACGGAACTGATCGGCGAGGTGGTCCAGCGTGCGGGGGTAGGGGCCGTCCGCGTGCGGGAAGTCGACCTCGAACATCAGGTTGTCGACGCCGATGTGCTCGGCCTGCTCGATTGCGTGCCGGTCGGCGAAGATGCAGCCGAACACGTTCCGTCGGATGTAGGTCGACGGGAGCTCCTGCATCTTGACCTCGCCGTGACCCCAGGTGTGCTCGCGGTAGGCGTGGTCCATCCGCTCCATCGCGTACGGCAGCCAGCCGGCCTGGCCCTCGGAGTAGGCGAGCTTGAGCGCCGGGAAGCGGTCGAGCACGCCGGAGAAGATGAAATCGGCCATCGACGCGTAGGAGTTGGAGAACTGCAGCGTCGTCGCCACCACGTCGGGAGCGCCGGGCGGCATCGGCATCATCTTCGACGACGACCCGATGTGCATGCAGATGACCGTGCCGGTCTCCTCGCACGCCGCGAAGAACGGGTCCCAGTTCCCGTCGTGGATCGACGGGAAGCCGAGGTGGCCGACGATCTCGCTGAAGGTCACGGCGCGGGCACCGCGGGCGGCGTTGCGGCGCACCTCGGCGGCGGCCAGGACGGGGTCCCAGAGCGGCACGACGGGGAGCGGGATGTGCCGGCCGCCGGAGTCGCCGCACCACTCCTCGACGATGAAGTTGTTGTAGGCCTCGACGCAGGCGAGACCGAACTCGCGGTCCTTGGTGGTCTGCTCGCTCAGCGCCTGGCCGCAGAACCGCGGGAAGGTCGGGAACGCGAGCGAGGCCTCGACGTGCTGGGAGGTCATCACCTCGAGCCGGGCCTTGGGGTCGTAGCACGCGGGGTGCATCTCGTCGTACGTCGCAGGCTCGTTGCCGCGCATGTCGGCCGTGGTCTCCACGCCGTCGAGGATGAGGATGGGGCGTCGCAGCACGTAGGCGGAGTCGCCGAAGAGCCACACGTCCCCGGGGTCGCCGTCCGGGTCCTCGACCAGGCCGTTGAAGAGCTTGGACTCCTTGCTGATCATCCGTCGTTCCACGCGGGGAGCCCGGTCCTGGTACTTCGCCGGCAGCCATCGCTGGAACAGTGTCGGCGGCTCGATGATGTGGTCGTCGACGCTGATGATCATCGGCAGCTCGGTGGTCGTCATCCCAGGTCTCTCTCTCGTCTCGACGGGGCTTCCACCACACGATATCTCAGATATCACGTCTCAGCGAGTGTCCGAGCTCCCGAGAAGCACCACATCGCCCAGCGCGGCCACCAGGCCGACCTGGGCATCGGGTAGTTGATTGGCGGCAGACGTGCCGCGCAGTTGTCGTACGGCTTGGACGACGCGCTGGATCCGCTGCGACTCTCCGGTGTGCGAGTGCGACATCGTGCCGCCGTCGGTCACCACCGGATAGCGCCCGGTGATCTCGATCGCGCCGTCGGAGACGAAGTCCGGTCCCTCGCCGACGTCGCAGTAGCGGAACGCCTCGAAGTACCTGATGATCTCCCAGCTGAAGTTGTCGTAGAGCTCGAAGACGTCGACGTCGTCGCGAGTGAGTCCGGCCCGTGCGAAGGCGCGATCCGCTGCGTCGCTGCCCAGCATGCCCACCCGCTCGTAGGTCGGTGGGTGCGTGTAGCTCGGACCCCAGCTCTCGGAGCCACCGCCCAGCACCGGTACGGAGATGCCCGGGAGGTCGGCTGCGCGCTCGGCGGTCGTGAGGACGAGCGCGCTGCCACCTTCGGCCGTCGTGGCGCACTCGAGCAGGTGGTAGGGGTCGGCGATCATTCGGGACGCGAGGATGTCCTCGGCCGAGAACGGGCCGCGGCCGAAGTAGACGGCCTCGGGGTTCCGCGCGCCGTTGTTCCGGATGACAGCGGCGACGTGGGCGACCTTCGCCGGGTCGACCGAGAACCTGTGCATGTACTCCTTCGCCGACAGGGCGAACTCGGCGGGGGTCATCAGTCCCCAGCACTCGATGAACTCGTTCGAGGGCCGCGTCCACGGCGCCGTGCTCGCGGCGTCCTGGTGGATCCCCGCCTCACCGGCGGCGAGCACGACGACATCGGTGACGCCCGCCTCGATCGCGGTGGCCGCCTCCAGCACCGAGGCAGCGCCCGGCATCGCGCGGCCGGCCCAGAAGTAGGGGATGCCCATCGCGTAGCCGAACTTGCGCGAGCCGTTCTGGTAGTCCAGGCCCGGCAGGATGTTGACGCCGGTGATGTCGCCGACGCTCAGGCCGGCGTCGCTGAGCGCGCCCCTGATGGCCGCCGCGGTCACGGTGTCGGAGTTCTCGCCTTCCAGCTTCCGGGCCTGGCGGGTGTTGAACGCACCGACGATGACGGCCTGCCTGCTCCTCACGAGCGTCCGCCAGTGGTCGCGGCGAGCTCGAAGAACGGCAGTGCGATGTCCTCGGACTCCTGGTGGAACCGGACGCGCACCGCGGCGCCGATCAGGTCCGCTTCCGGATCGACGTCGACGATGTTCGTGAACATGTCGTATCCCTCTTCCAGGTGGACGACGGCCACGATGTACGGCGGGTCGAACGCCGGCGTGGGCGGCCGCCAGACCACGGTGCAGGTGACGATGTGGCCCTGGCCCGAGGACTCGATCCACTGGTAGTCGGTGCCCAGGCAATGTGGGCAGAAGGCACTGGGGATGAAGAAGCAGCGTGAGCAGCTGGAGCAGCGCTGCACCAGGAGCCTGCCGTCGAGGCAGCCTTCCCAGAACGGGCGCGACAGGACGGTGGGTCGCGGCAGAGGACGCACGGCGAGCCTCAGCCGGGTGCCACGACGGCGCCGGGCTCGGCCATCGCGTCCACGAGCTGGTCCATGATGCGCAGCGCGTGGCTTGCGAGCAGCGCACGGGCCGTGACGGCGTCGCGAGCACGCAACGCGTCGGAGATCTCGAGGTGTTCGAGCGCGTCGGGAACGAAGTCGCGGACCAGGCTGACGTCTCGCTGACGCAGCGCCACGGTCAGGACGAAGGCGTCCTCGACGGCCGAGCGCATGAATTCGTTGCCGGTGGCGTCCGCCACCGCGACGTGGAACTGGCGGTCGGACACCCGGAACTCGGTCGGGTCGCCGTCATGGGCGCAGCCCAGCGACTCCGACGCCCAGTGTCCGATCGTGTCGAGCTGGGCTGTGGTCGCGTGGGCCGCCGCATGGGTCGCTGCGCCCGACTCCAGGACAGCGCGGTACTCGAACGCGTGCCGCACCGACCGGACCGAGGGAAGCGTGACGCGGAGCCCTCGCGTCGTCGGCTCGACGAGCCCGATCCGGCGTAGCCGCAGCAGCGCCTCGCGAACCGGCGTCTTGCTCACGGACAGCTCCTTGGCGAGCGTTGCCTCGCTGACCGAGCTCCCGGGCGGCAGCGAGGTGTCGACGATCCGGTCGCGGATTGCCGCGAACACGAGGTCGGTGAGGTTGTCAGGCCTCTCGATCATCCGCGTGCCGCCTTTCATCGCTCGTGTGTCAGCCACATCAGGCCCAAGCGTGAGACGCGACGTCGAGGGCGTTGCTGTATGGCATATCGTATCTCACAACGAGGAGGGTGTCATGAGCTACGCGCTGCACGAGGGGATCACTTGGTCCGGAAACCTGGGCGAGCACGAGTCCCGGGGACATGTCGCGTTCCTGGGGCGATTGCGGGTTCTCGAGGTCGGGGACGAGCTGGGCGAGTACTGCGGGAAGGTGCTCGCCGGCCTGGGTGCCGACGTGGTGCGGGTCGAGCCGCCGGGTGGCGCGGAGACGCGCAGCTACGGGCCGTTTCTCGATGACGAGCCGCATCCTGATCGGAGCCTCTACTTCTGGCACCACAACCTGGGCAAGCGGTCGGTCGTCCTCGATCTGGACTCGCCGCGCGACCAGGACCGGTTCCGCCGCCTGGCCGCCCAGGCTGACGTGATCCTGGACAGTCGACCGCGGGACTACCTGCGCGAGCGCGGTCTCGGCTACGACGTCCTGAGCGAAGCCCGCCCCGGTCTCATATACGCCAGGATCTCGCCCTTCGGAGATGTCGGGCCGTGGCGCGACTACGCCGGCAGCGACCTGGTTCACCTCGCGCTGGGCGGCGTGATGATGAACTGCGGGTACGACCCCGATCCCACGAACGGGTACGACACCCCACCCATCGCTCCCCAGATGTGGCAGGCGTACTACATCGCCGGCGAGATGGCCGCGATGTCGATCCTGGCCGCGCTGACCTATCGGCTGCACACGGGACGAGGGCAGGCGCTGTCGACCAGCGTGCACCAGGCCGTCAGCCAGAACACCGAAACCGATCTGCCGGACTGGATCTACCTCAAGCAGGTGCACCGGCGGGTCACGTGCCGGCACTCGACCACCTCTGCTCGCAGCCCCTCCATCGCTCTCACCAAGGACGGGCGCTACGTCCTGCCGTATCGGACCTACGTCCGTTCGCAGGGTGACGAATGGGACGCCACCGTCGAGCTCCTGCGCAAGTACGGCTTCGAGGCCAATCTGGGCGACGCCAAGTACGCCACCGAGTACCGGGACACCGACGAGGCGCGAGACCGGTTGGCGTACCAGGTCAACCTGCTGCTCGGGCAGACGATGTTCGAGCGCGACGTCTGGCGGGACGCGCAGGCGCTCAACCTCCCGTGGACGCCGGTACGGCGCCCCGAGGAGAACGCCGTCGACGAGCACTGGCTGCAGCGAGGCGCGTTCTTCGACGTCGAGCATCCCGAGCTCGACCGGACCTTCCTCTACACCGGTGGGAAGTGGGTGACCGAGGAGTTCGAGTGGCCTCGGGGGCCACGCCCGCCGATGGTCGGCGAGCACACCGAGCAGGTCGAGGAGGAGTGGAGCCTGGCTCGGGAGGTGCCGAGCCCGGCGTATACCTCGCCGCGGAACGCAGCGGCGGTCGTCAGCCCGCACGGCAAGCCGTTCGCCCTGTCCGGTGTGCGGGTCGTCGACATGAGCTGGATGCTCGCGAGCGCCGGTGCCGGTCGGTTCCTGGCCGCGATGGGCGCCGATGTGGTGAAGGTCGAGCACATCAGTCGACCCGACCGCATGCGCTTCAGTCCGCTCGGTGCCTGCCCGCCGGGTGGCCGCGCCGAGCGGGATGCCGCGGTCGACGCGCTGCCCACGCCGACGTATGTCGGGGATGACGGCAGCCCGAACCGGAGTGGCTCCTTCATGGAGATCAACTCCGGCAAGCGCTCGCTGTCGCTCAACCTCAAGCATCCGGACTCGCGCAAGATCCTCGAGGACCTGATCCGCGACGCCGACATGGTCGTCGAGGGCTTCTCCCCGGGGACGATGAAACGGATGGGACTCGGGTACGACCGGCTCCGCGAGCTCAACCCGCGCATCATCTACGTGCAGCAGAGTGGGCTGGGTGAGCGCGGGAGCTACGGTCAGGTGCGCACGTTCGGTCCGAGCGCCCAGGCGATCTCCGGGATGAGCGACATGTCGGGGCTCCCCACACCCTTCCCGCCGGCCGGGATCGGGTACTCCTACCTGGACTGGTTCGGTGCGTACAACATGGCGACGGCGATGCTCGCCGCGCTCTACCGTCGAGACGTCACCGGGCTGGGCTGTCACATCGACGCTTCCCAGGGGGAGACCGGTCTCTACCTCACTGGCACTGCGATCCTGGACAAGACCGCGAACGGGCGGGACTGGGCTCGCTACGGCAACGGCTCGCCGTACAAGAAGGCTGCTCCGCACGGCGCGTACCCCACTCAGGGGGAGGACCGATGGCTCGCGCTGGCGGCGTTCACCGACGCCGAGTGGTCCGCCGTGACCGAGGAGCTCGGTCTCGAGCAGTTGCGTGAGGACGACCGGTTCATCGGCCTGGCCGACCGGATCAAGCACGCCGGGGAACTGGACCGGATCGTGGCGGAGGCGACGCGGGACCGAGATGGCGTCGAGCTCATGCATGCGCTGCAGGGACGAGGAGTGCCCGCCGGTGTCTGCCAGACCGCCGAGGACCGGTACGAGTCCGATCCTCAGTTGGCAGCCCTCGGCTGGCTCGTCGAGCTTGACCAGAGTGAGCTCGGGCGCTGGCCGGTGAAGGAACATCCGACCTGGTTCTCGGAGACCCCCACCTACATCGGAGGCCGTTACGACCGGTCCGGCCCGGGCTACGGCGAGGACACCGACCAGGTGTTGGCGGAGCTCGCCGGTCTCGGGGCCGACCGTATCGCCGAACTCCGCGCTGACGGGGCACTCTGACCCGTCGAGCGGGCTCGTTCGGTGTATTATATGTCATATGTTAGAGGGTCTGCTCTGCGGAAACGGTGACGACGGATCGGCGATGTCGAGGTGCTTCTCGATGACAGCGCACCGGGAGTGGACGCGACGATGGTGACGGACGTCAAGCCGTCGTTCTGCCGGGTCTGCCAGAACTTCTGCCCCGTCGACGTGCACATCGTCGACGGAGCAGTCCGGCGGATCACGGGCGCGAGCGACAATGACATCTACCGCGGGTACACCTGCATCAAGGGTCGGTCCCATCCGGGGCTGTACTCGCACCCCGAGCGGGTTCTGCGCTCCCTGAAGCGGCTGCCCGACGGGCGTCTCGTCGAGATCCCGACGCTCGATGCCGTCGACGAGATCGCCACGATCCTGGGCATCGTCGTCGAGCGCCACGGCCCGCGGGCGTTCGCGCTCTTCATGGGCACCTACGTCCCGTTCGAGAACCCGATCAACCTGAGCATGGTCGCGTCCTTCATCCGCGCGATCGGGTCGCCGATGATGTTCACGACCAGCACCATCGACCAGCCGGGCAAGCCCATCGCCCGGGGGTTCCACGGTCAGTGGATGGCGCCGAGCCAGGCGTTCAGCGAGCCAGATGTGGCGCTGGTTGTGGGCAGCAACCCACTCGTGAGTCTCGTGGGACCTGCGGGCTACCCGACGTCGTTCATCCGCAAGCTCGAGGAGCGCAAGGGGCATCTCGTCGTGATCGACCCGCGCCAGACCGAGACGGCACGACGAGCCTCGATCCACCTGCAGGTCAAGCCCGGCGAGGACGCGGCCGTCCTGGCCGGGATGATCCACATCCTCATTGCCGAGGGCCTCGTGGACCGCGAGTTCATCGCCGAGAACGTTGATGGCTACGAGCAGTTGCGCGCGGCCGTCGCTCCCTTCACGCCGGACTACGTCGCGCGCCGGGCCGGGATCGACGCAGCGGACCTGGTCGCCGCTGCCCGGATCATCGGCGGTGCGCCACGCGGGTACGCCGCGTCGGGCACTGGAGCGAACATGTCCGGCAGCGGCGCCCTCGTCGAGTACCTGGTGCTCTGCCTGACCTCCATCCGCGGACACTGGACGCGTGCCGGTGAGCGGCTCCCGAGCCCGAGCGTCCTCACCAGCGCCATCGAGCCGCCCCGAGCGCAGGCCCGTCCGCCGTTCCCCGAGGTCGAGCACGGCGAGCGGCTGCGGGTGCGTGGCCTGACGCAGTCACGGGCGGGAATGCCCACTAGCGCGCTGGCCGACGAGATCCTGACGCCGGGTGATGGCCAGGTGCGCGCCCTGATCAGCACCGGCGCGAATCCGGCGAAGTGCATCCCGGACCAGCTCAAGGTGGTCGACGCGCTGCGGTCCCTGGACGTGTTGGTCCAGGTCGACGTGCAGATGTCGGCGACGGCCCGGCTCGCTGACTACGTCATCGCGGCCCAGCTCCCGTATGAGATGCCCGGCACGAACGGCTTCATGTACCGGATGGCGGAGTACTCCGTCGGCGCCGGCCTGCCCGAGCCGTTCGGTCAGTACACCGATGCCGTGGTCGAGCCGCCGCCCGGTTCCGACGTGATCGAGCAGTGGCGGTTCTTCTACCTGCTCGCCCAGCGCCTCGGCCTCGACCTCGCCTTCGACGGTCTGGTGCCTGATGGCTCCGAGCCGACAGCGGTCGACATGGAGGGTCCGGGCGACACCCAGGCGCTGATGGGGATCGTGCACGCGGGATCGCGGATTCCGCTCGACGAGGTGCGCCGACACCCGCAGGGGGCCGTCTTCACCGAGCCGGCCGTCCATGTCGAGCCCAAGCAGGACGGTTGGTCGGGGCGTCTGGACGTCGGGAACGCGACGATGCTCGGCGACCTGGTCGCCACCGTCGCCCAGGAGCCTCGCGAGGAGGATGACGCGTATCCGTTCCGCCTGCTCGCCCGCCGAATGGCGCATGTCATGAACTCGCCGGCTTTGGTGGCGCCCCCGAACAAGCCGGCGTACAACCCGGCCAGCTTGCATCCCGAAGATCTGGCCGCGCTCGGCGTCGCTGCGGGCGCGCTCGTCGAGATCCGGTCGGCACGAGGCGCGGTCGTTGCGGTCGCCGACTCGGATCCGACCATGCGGCCCGGGACGGTCTCGATGACCCACTCCTTCGGCGATCTGCCCGGCGAGGATGACGACGTCCGGCGTTGGGGGTCGAGCATCGGACGTCTGATCGCCGACGACGTGGCCTACGACCGGTACTCCGGACAGCCTCGGATGAGCAACATTCCGGTCCGCGTGGCTGCACTGGTGGGCGAGGAGTGCACGACGACGTCGGCACCGTGATGCCTCAGTGGCAGGCCCGACACATCATGTTGACGGCTCCGAAGACGTTGGGCACCGGTGCCTGCATCGCCGACGTCCGCACCGAGTTCGAGGACGACCATGTGCACATGGTCCTCATCGTCGACCGCGTCAGACGACTCCTCACCGCCATCGATCGCGCCGACCTGAGCAGCGACCAGGACGGTTCGGCTGGGGCGTCGGCGCTCGGCGGGCTCGAGGGCAGGACGGTCCAGCGGACGACTCCTGTGACGATCGTGGCCGAGTTGCTCGGCACTACACGACGTCGCCGGCTGGCCGTCGTCGACGGCGACGGGCGGCTGCGAGGACTGGTGTGCTTGAAGCGCAGCGGCGCCGGGTACTGCTCCGACCAGGACGTCCTGGCTCGCGCTCGTGGGCGCGGTGCCTCCCAGCCTGCTCGGCGCCGCCCCGATCACCCGGGCTGAGCCGGCGCCTGCGGCGTGTCCTCGGAGGTCGTCGATGTCGGGTACGCCGCGAGGTCGACGGGAAGTGCGCTCATGATGGGCATCCGGAGCACGCGCTGGGTCGGCCCCTGAGGGCTCATCAGCCGGTTGACATTGGTGCCGACCCCGGCGGCGAACGGGTCTTCGTCGTCCAGGCCACCCCAGCCGTGCGTCATGGCCACCACGCCAGGTCGCAAGGTGTCGTCGACCCGGGTCACGGCGTACGCCGTGGCGTGGTCGCTCGTGATGGTCACCCGATCGCCGGATGCCAGCTCGAGAGCCGCGAGATCGCTCGGGTGGACGTACAGCGGGTTGGTGCCGCCCTTGTTGAGCTCCGGGAGGTTCTTGCCTGTCCCGTTGAACGTCTCCTTGGTGCGTCGTACGACGAGGCGGTGGGCGCGCCGGCTCGACGCGGCCAGCACGCGCGTGAGCTCGGCCATCTCCACGGGGAGCTCCGGCGGGAAGAGGTCGAGTCGTGCCTGCTCGGCGCCCGGCTCCGGGCCCAGCACCGTGGTGAAGGTCGGCTCCGGCGCGTAGCCATCCGGGTGCTGGCGGAGCAGGTTCAGCAGATCGTCGTCGTCGGCGATCATCTCCAGCACGGCTTCACTGCTCGGCGGCTCGCCGTGCAGCCGGACCCTGCGTCCGACCGGGATGCTGGCGAAGGCTCCCACGCCTTCTCTGAGATCGACGCCGAGCTGCATGTCCAGTCCCATCGCGTCGCCCAGGCGCCAGAAGAACTCCCAGTCCTCGACGGTCTCGCCGGGGCGCGGGACCAGCGGCGGGGTGTAGATCCCGAACGGACCCGGGACGATGTTGTAGTCGGGACGTTCGAACATCATCGTGGGAGCGATGACATAGTCGGCCATCCGCGCCGTCTCGGTCATGAACGCGTCGACGGTCACGAGCAGGTCCAGCGACTCCATCGCCTCGATCTGGCGTCGGGTGTCTGGGATCGCATTGACGGGGTTGCCGCCGACGCACATCAACGCGCGCACGCGGTCGGGCCCGGGCGCGAGGATCTCTTCGGCCAGCAGTGTCGCCGGTAACTCGCCGAAGTCGCAGTGTGGGCTCGGCAGGAGCCCGTACCCGAGTCGGCTCTGCCAGCCCGACTGCCAGATGCGGTTCGGCGGGACCACGTGTGCCCTTGGCTGCGCAGACCGATCGGTCAAGTCGGTCGCGGGCACCTTGTCACCCTCGACCGCATAGCGTCCGCAGACGATGTTCAGTGCGCCGATGAGCTGCTCACAGGGGTTGCCGCCCGGCCCCATGTCGGTGCCGGTGTGCCCGTTGGCCATGCCACGCTTTCCGCGTCCGAACATGCGTGCCGCGGCGATGATGTCGCTCTCCGCGACGTCGCAGAGCTCGGCGGCCATGGCCGGCGTGTACGCCTGGACGAAGGTGCGCAGACTGTCGACGTTGGTGGCGTGGCGTTGCCAGAACTCGGGTCGGTCGAGCCCCTCGGCGAAGATGACGTGCAGGAACGCGGCGAGCAGCACCGCATCGGTCCCAGGTCGCACTGCCAGGTGGATGTCGGCGGACTTCGCGAGCTCCGTCCGCCGAGGGTCGACCACGATGAGCTTCAGGTCTCGCCGCTTCTGCTCGCGCACCTGCGTGGTGGGGTTCGTGTTGCTCCAGCCTGCACTCTGCAACGAGACGAGGTAGTTCCCGCCGAGCTCCATCCACACGTCCGAGTCGCTCGGCCGATGCTGAGCGCCGGTATAGAACCCCGTCCGTCCGTAGGACACGGTCTTCGACGCCTGGTCGATCGTGATGGGGGAGAAGGTCTTGTGGGACTTGATCGCATTCCACCAGGCGCGCCCGATCGGCAGCGTCGCTGTGGCGCGCCATGAGTAGGTGCCCCAGTAGCTGCCGATCGACTCGGGCCCGCTATCGGCCAGCACCGACCCTAGCCGGGCCGCGATCTCCTCGACGGCGGTGTCGAGGCTGATCTCGTCGAAGCCGCCGTCGGGCCGTCGGCGGAGATGGTGCCGGATCCGGTCAGGATGGTTGTGTGCCGCCGGCGCGTTGCGGCCCTTGGTGCATGTGTACCCGGCGGACGAGACGTTCGACGGGTTCGCCCGCACTCGGGTGACCTGATCGTCGTCGATGTCGACGATCATCCCGCACGAGGCCGGACACAGGCGGCAGTACGAGACCTTGGTCTCCATCCGAGTCTCCTCCGTCCAGCTGGGTCGTCCGTGTTCACAGCGCGGGTGCGCATCCATCGGGTCGCGGGTGCACGTCCGGCACCGATCGCGGGTCCTAGTCGTCCAGGCGGATCGTCTCGATCACCGAGGTGCAGGTGCGTGCCGCGATCGCCTCGGCGCCGCCCACGCAGCTGAGGACGAAGAGCGTGCGGCCGTCGTGGCCGCCGACGGCGCAGGCCAGTGGCATCCGATCGCCGAAGTCCACGACCTCGACGACGGTCCCTCCCTCCAGGACCCGTCGACAGTCGGACGTCCACGGGGAGGCGCACCAGATCCCGCTCTCGGGGTCCACAGCGATCCCGTCGGCGCTGCCGGGGGCCAGCTCGGCCCACAGCCGGCGTCCGGAGAGCGAGCCGTCCGGCGCGCGGTCGTAGGCGGTGAGTCGCTGGGACGGGAACTCGGCGACGACGTAGGTGTTCTCGTCGTCGATGATGGCCGGTCCGTTGGGTGCGTCGAGTCGGTCCGCGACCACACGGGCGCTGCCGTCGGGCTCGACGAGGATCACGACGCCGTCTGCGTCGACCGGACGCGTCTCGCTGTTCGAGTGGGTCCCCATCGAGCCGACGTACGCACGTCCACGGTCGTCGACGACCATGTCGTTGAGGCCGCCCACGGCCAGGTGGGACAGGTCGGCGTGCACGACGACCTTGCCCGTGGGCTCTACGCGGAGCACCGTGGGCTCGCTGAGGTTGACGATCAACAGTCGGCCATCGGTGAGGAAGCCGAGGCCGCTGGGCCGGGCACGGTCCGAGAGCTCGACGACGACCTCGGCACGGCCCGACTCGTCGACGGTCATCACCCGGTCGGCGAAGATGTCGGAGAACCACAGGCGGTCTCCTCGCCACCGCGGGCTCTCGGCGAACCTCAGGCCGTCCAGCAGCAGCCGAGGATCGTCGCGGCTCACAGGCCAGCCATCTTCGCGACCGCGTCGAGCGCGTGCAGGGTCTCGTCGCGGGTCGGCGCTGGAGCCGACAGGGTGGCGACCCCGACTGCCGCCCAGTCCTTCAACGGGATCGGGGTGCCCGCGTGGTTGTAGAGCAGGACCATCAGCCGTTCGACACCGGCAGTGGCGTACGCGTCACGGATGTGCTCGCTGGGGTCACGTACGCCGACCGTGATGGAGACCTCGGCGGGGTTGCGTCCGATCTGCTCGCACTCGTGGTCGATCGCCGCCCGGAACTCGGCCACCTGCGCCGGCGTGACGCCGGTGGCCAGCCAGCCGTCGGCCCACGCGGCGATGCGGCGCGCGGCCACTGGCGTGGGCTGAGCGCCGACGATCACCGGAGGGTGCGGGCGTTGCACCGGCCGCGGGTCGCAGACCATCTCCGGGAACGAGACGAGGTCTCCGTCGTACTTGGCCGACTCGTGGGCCCACAGCTCCTTCATCGCTGCGACGGACTGGATGGTGTATCCCCAGGGCTTGGCCGCTGCCGCCGGGTTGTGCAGCTCGGTGACCTCGCGCAGCCATCCGGTGCCGAGCCCGAACATGAAACGGCCTCCGCTGAAGGCGTCCAGGGTCGACACCGCCTTGGCGAGGGTAAGCGGGGTGTGCTCCGGCACCAGGCAGACCCCGGTCGCCACCCGCAGGGTGCGGGTGACCGCCGCCATCATGCTGAGGACGACGAACGGGTCGGCCATCTGGTGGTAGACGTCGGGGATCTCCCCCCCGGTCATCGGAAACGCGATGCCCGGGTGCTTGGGCACCACGGTGTGCTCGGGAGCCCAGTAAGACTCGAACCCTCGGGCCTCGAGCTCCTGGGCCAGCGTGACGGCATCGATGGTGCGGGTCGTGACAGCGAGCTGCGCGCCGATCTTCATCTGGAGCATCTGCCCTTCGTGGGTGTGTGCAGGGCGCGCGGCGCGTGGCACGACGCCCTCGGACCTGCGCCCGACTCTGGGGCGCGTCGCGCGTGCTCGGCTAGCGCCACGTCTCGCAGAACAGAACGCTCGCTCAGGCCACCGAAGGTTCTGTAAGCCGGAACGAAGTCGTGGAGCAGTGTCCCGGACCGGTGTTAACTCCGAGCCCCAACGTCCCGCCGCGCCCACCGTAGCCGCGGCAGAGGGCGACCCGTGACGATGCTGGAGGAAACCGTGAAGGTCGGCGTTCACTTCAATTTTCAAAACCACCTCGACTGGGACCGCTTCCTCGCGAAGGCGCCGGGACCGCCGAAGATCTCCGACCAGGAGATCTACGACGAGGAGATCGCCCTGGCCGAGCTCGTCGAGCCGCTCGGCTTCGACTCGTACTGGGCGATCGACCACCACTTCACGCCGTACGTGATGACCGGTGGAGCGCTGCAGCACCTGACCTTCATGGCCGGCCGGACCAGCAACATCGACTTCGGCACCATGATCGTGGTGCTGCCCTGGTACGACCCGCTGGTCATCGCTGACCAGATCAGCGTGCTGGACAACCTGCTCCAGGGACGCCAGCTTACCCTGGGCATGGGACGGGGTGCGGCGATCCGGGAGTTCGACGCCTACCGGGTGCCGATGGGCGAGGCGCGCGGTCGGTTCAACGAGAGCCTCGAGATCCTGCGCAAGGCGATGTCCCAGGAGTGGTTCTCCCACGAGGGCGAGCACTTCACGATCCCCGAGACCACGATCCGGCCGTCGTTCCGCAACCCGCAGCAGCTCATGGACCGCATGCGGATCGCGTGGACCAGCCCGGAGACGCTGCCCATTGCCGCGAACGCCGGCCTCGGCATGCTGATGACCAACCAGAAGACCTGGGACGACTACTCGGTCGACGTCGCCGCGTTCAACAGCATCCGGGCCGCCAACGGCCTCCAGCCGACCCAGCCGACGGTCGTCGTGCGGATGGTGTGCGCCGAGACTGAGGAAGAGGCCTGGGAGGCGATGAAGGTGCACTCCCTCGAGGCGGGCGAGAGCAGCAAGCTGCACTACCAGTTCGACGACCCGGAGCGATTCAAGAACACCAAGGGTTATGAGCAGTACGCCAAGCTCAGCAACGCCATCGTCGACCAGGAGACGCTGGCCGAGAAGAGCGCGCGTCCGCAGGCCTACGGCACGCCGGACCAGGTCTTCGAGAAGCTCAAGGAGATCCAGGCCAAGACCAGCGCCGACGAGTTCGTCCTCAACGTGCGGTTCGGCGCGATGCCGATCGAGCAGGCGGAGCGTTCCCTGCGGCTGTTCGCCAAGGAGGTGCTGCCTCGGATCCATGAGCTGGACGCACCTCTGGCCGCCGAGATGCGGGGCGCGGCGGACGGCGATGGTCACGTCGACTTCGCCGACTCCGAGGAGCCGACCCGCCTCGGTCTGTGACCGAGCACCGCGACGAGATCGGGGACGCCGATGGGCAACGACTACTTCAACACCCTCTACGCGCGCGCCGTTGAGGCAGGCGACAGCCTGGAGATGCTCTGGGACGAGCAGCGGATGCCGTTCGACTCGATCGAGAGCAAGGTCACCGACCTGCTCGACATGCGTGGCCGCCGGGTCGTCATCACCGGGGGAGGTGGCGCAGGACTGGGACAGGCCTGCGCCAACCGCTTCGCCGGCCTCGGCGCCGACGTCGCGCTGGTCGACATCAAGGTCGACTCCGCGGATGCCAGCGGGAGCATGGCCCAATACACCGGACCGGACCCGCACGGTGTTGCCGAGCGAGTGTCCGAGAAGTGGGGCACCCGGGCGTTCGGCGTCTACGGCAACGCGATCGACTGGGACGACATCCAGCGGTGGATGGCGGAGTGCAACGACCTGCTGGGCGGCATCGACGTCCTGGTCAACAGCGCCGTCGACGTCGCTGTGGTCGACTTCAGCGCGGCAACCCGCGAGGACATCGACCGGTCGTTGCGGGGCACGATGGCCGGCCCCATGTACGCCAGCCGCGCCGCGCTCGACTACATGATCCCGCAAGGAACTGGGGGTCACATCATCAACATCGGCAGTGGCTCGGCGAACATGCCGACCGCTCCGAAGAACCTGCTCTACGGCACAGGTAAGAGCTGGCTCGCGTCGTTCACGAAGTTCCTGGCCGCCGAGTCGATCCAGCACGGCATCTGCGTCAACGGGGTGAATCCCGGCTCGATGGTGCGGACCAAGGCGAAGATCCCCGCGTTCAACGACATGTGGTTCTACTCGATGCTGCGCAACCAACTGGGGCGCTACCTCCTGCACGAGGAGACGGCCAACGTGGTGGCCTTCCTGGCCTCCGATGCCGCCAGCGCCATCGTGGGCGAGGTCGTCGGAACCGACGGTGGCGCCTCCTTGTGACGACCGAGGCCATCCTCGGTGAGTCCGAATCCGCGCTCGGCGAGCTCTTTCGCCGAGCGCGGATGGACCGACGGCCTGCCGGTAACCGTGCCAACTGCTGAGCGGGTCGAGGCCTGCCTGGCGGCCGCGGGACGCGAGCCGGACGAGGTGCTGCTGAGCGTCGAGGAGAACCGTCGCGACGTCACGGTCCGGCTCGCCGCGGTGAACGCCGTGCCCGCTGGCTGTGCCCCGGAGCACTTCCCGGTGGTCGTGGCGGCCATCGAGGGCTGGGGCGACCCGCGGTGGGGCGCAGGGGTCCGGACCTTCTTCTACATGTCCAACGCCAGCACCGGCGGAGCGGCACAGCTCACGATCGTGAACGGGCCGGTCCGCCAAGCGCTGGGGATGAACAGCGGCACCAACCTCTACGCTCCCGCTGCGCACGCGGGCGTGGCGATCGGACGAGCTCTTCGGCTGGTTCTGCGCAATATGCTCGGACTCACGCCGAGCACGCTGGATCAAGCGACCCAGGGTCACCCGGGCAAGCTCGGGTTCTGCCTAGCCGAGAACGAGGAGCAGTCGCCCTGCGAGCCGCTGCACCTCGAGCACGGGTTCGGATGCGGCCGACAGCACCGTCATGGTGATGAGCGGTCGCGGGCCCGAGCCCATCGAGAACCGGACCAGCGGCAGCGCCGAGGGCATCCTCCACACGATCGCCGACACCCCTTCCCGGCTCGGCGCCATGGTGCCCGGTGGGCCGGTGGTCGTGATGATGGGGCCGGAGCACGCCGACATCGTCGGCTCCAAGCACGGGTGGTCGAAGCAGGAAGCCAAGCAGTTCCTGTACGAGAACTTCCGGCGACCCGTCGCCGACCTGGCCCGCGCGGAGCTCAGGTTCCGGCCCGACCCCGTGCGTGACCGGACCGAAGGCGGGAGCACCTATCGCTACGGGGCCCGCATCCCCGGTGACATCGCGCTGGTCGTCGGCGGCGGCGGCAACGCCGGCATCTCCTCGGTGATCACCAGTTGGTGCTACAACACGCCACCGGGCGAGCTCATCCTCGCGCCGATCCAGGTGCCCTGAGCACACCTGCCACACGAACAAGGGAGTTCGCCATGACGATCGAGGCGCTGGTTCCGGTCCCCGACGATGCGGTGGAGCAGGTGGGCACCGCCGCTCGGCCGGCACGCTCGGACCGGCTGGTGATCGGGATGCTCGCGAGCACGAAGCGGAACGGCCCCGAACTGCTGTCCGCGATCGCGGTGCTCCTGGAAGCCGAGCTCCATGCCGTCGAGTTCGTCGGACCGATCGTCACCGAGGGCGTGATGCTCCCCTCAGAGGCTCAGCTCAGCGACCTGGTCGCTCGCTGTGATGTCGTCCTCACCGGTCTCGGCGACTGCGGTTCCTGCTCGGCCACCACGATGCACGTCGCAACCGACCTCGAGGCGCGTGGCATCCCCACCGCGGCGATCTGCACGGAGCCGTTCCTCGCCTCCGCGTCCGCGATGGCCGCGCGTCGGGGCCTGCCGGGCTACGCCTTCGCGCGCGTCGCGCACCCGGTCTCGAGCCTCGACCTGCCCGAGATCGAGGAGCGGGCCCGCGAGGCACTGCCACAGGTCCTCGGCATCCTGGGCCTTGACGCGGACGGCGCCGAGGCACGCCGCGGCGAGACCGTGGCAGCGACCCGGGCCGGCGAGGTGACGGGCGAAGTCGGGCGGTACGACGTGGTCGTCGTGGGCGGTGGGCTCGCGGCCCTGTCGTCGGCACTGTTCGCGGCGTCCTCCGGGCTCCGTACCGCGGTGGTGACCGAGATTGTCATGGGTGGCGAGCTGATCAACCTCGAGGAGGTCGTGCGGTTCCCCGGCATCACCGAGCCGGTGTCCGGGAGCGAGCTGGCGAGCCGCGTGGAGAACCAGGCGCTGCAGGCAGGCGTCGAGTTCTTGTACGACGACGTCTCCGAGATCGTTCGAGACGGTGCCGGATTCATCGTGCGCGGCTTCGAGACAGAGGTCCGCTCTCGCACGGTCATCGCCGCCATGGGCGCCGGGCGTCGGCGGCTGGGTCTGGACGGCGAGGGCGCGCTCGAAGCCCGTGGTATCTCCTACTGCGGGACCTGCGACGGACCGTTCTTCAAGCAGCGGTCGGTCGCCGTCGTCGGCGACAGCGACTTCGCAGGCCGCGAGGCGCTGGTCGTCGCGCGCTACGCCTCTGACGTCATCCTGATCACCCGAGGAGCGGCGCCGGATCTGTCCGCGGCGACACGCGACGCCATCGAGCACAGCGACCGCATCCGGGTGCTGGCGCACTCCGAGGTGGCTGCGCTCACCGACTCCGACGGCGTCCTTGCCACGCTGTAGGTGCGCGACCTCAAGTCGGGCGTCACCTCCCGACTCGATCTGGCAGGGGCTCTTCGTCAATGTCGGCATGGAGGCGAAGTCCTCCCTTCTCGAAGTGCTGGCCGAGCTCCACCCCGATGGCCGCGTGTGCGTGGATGCGGGCCTGCGCACCTCTGTCGACGGCCTGTACGCCGTCGGCGAGCTCCGAGGCGACTTCCCCGGCTACGCCGTCGCCGCGGCAGGGGACGGGGCGACGGTCGCCGCCTCGGCGCGCACCCATCTGGTGCAGCAGGGCGAGGCCGGCGTCAGCGCCCCTCCCACTGGGGAGCCCGTCGCTCTCTGAAGGCCGCAATGCCCCAGGCGACGTCGCGCGAGGCGGGCAGCTCGGCCTGCAGTTCGGCCTGGACCAGGAGCAGCTCGGGGGTGGCGCCGTCCGCTGCTGCGTTGACCCGGCGCTTGCTCGCCCGGAGCGACAACGGCGCGTTCTCTGCGATCCGGGAGGCCAGGGTCACCGCAGCCTCGAGGGCAGCACCGGAATCGACCACCTCACTGACGAGATGGAGGTCGAGCGCCTGCTGAGCGGTCAGCCGCTCGCCCGTCAGCGCCAGCTGCATGGCGACCGAGTGCGGTAGTCGGGTAGTCGGGTGGGGAGGCGCAGGAGGCCGCCGGCGGAGGCGATCAGCCCACGCGTGACCTCCGGAAGCCCGAACTGCGCGGTGCTCGAGGCCACGATCAGGTCGCACGCGGGTGCCATCTCGAAGCCACCGCCGAGGGCGTATCACTCGACCGCCGCGATCAGGGGCGTGCCGGGCGGCTTCTCAGTGAGTCCGCCGAATCCCCGCCCCGGTACCAGAGGCGATTGGCCGGCCACCACCGCTCGCAGATCGGCTCCCGTCGAGAACGCCTTGGCTCCACCGGCGAGGACCCCGACCCGAAGGCGGTCGTCCTCGTCGAGCTCGACGATTGCCCGTGCGAGTTGCTCGGCGGTGGGCTGGTCGACGGCGTTGAGGACGTCAGGTCGGTCGACCCTTGATGACACGGACGTCGCCGCGCGCGGCGACGTGGAAGGTGAGGGTGGACGCGCCGCCGGCCGTGCTCACGGCTCAGGTCAGCAGGTTCGCGCGCAGGTGCTGGTCGACGAGCCGCTCGGTCTCCGGTCCGTTCTCCGGCAGCGCCGCGCCGTGGGTCTGCGGCAGGCGCCGCATGGTCACGGTCACACCGTCGTCGATGAGCCGACCGGCGAACGCCCTGCCTTCATCGCGAAGGACGTCGTAGTCGCCGAGCACGACCAGGGTTGCGGGGAGATCCCGGAGACTGATGGCGTGCATGGGGGAGGCGTACGCGTCGTAGGCATCGGCCGGCGATGCCAGGTACATGTCCCACATCTCCACAGCGTGTTGACGGGTCATCGTGTAGCCCTCGGCGAACAGGCGCATCGAGGTGGTGCTGCAGCCGCTGTCGGTGCTCGGGATGTTCAACACGAGCGCGGACAGAGCCGGGCCGCCCCGGTCGCGAGTCATCAGTGCGACCGCAGCGGCCAGGTTGCCCCCAGCGCTGCCGCCGCCCACCGAAAGCCGGGTCGGGTCGACGCCGAGTTGCTCAGCATTGGCCGCCACCCATGTCAGCGCCGAGTAGCAGTCCTCGACGGGGAGCGGGAACTTGTGACCGGGCGCCATCCGGTAGTCGACATCGACAACGACGACGCCGAGCTGGCGCGCTCGTGCACCGTGCACGGCGGCGCTGGCCCGCAGCACCTCGATGCCGCCGCCGGTCCAGAAGCCGCCGCCGTGGAAGTGGAGATAGGCGGGCGCCGTGGTGACGCCAGCAGGCCGGTAGACGATCGCGTCGATCGAGCCAGCCGTGCACTCGGGGCAGCCGGACCAGCCGCAGGACCCGGTGACAGTGATGCGGATCTCGGTCACGTCGACGCCTTCGACGGTCGGCGTGGTGCTGCCGCCCATCTGCGCGATCGGAGCTTGCTGCTTCGCGCGCTGCTCGGTGACCTCGAGGAACCACGCATCACGCGCGTCGGGGTCGGCCGGGGGCTGCCGAACGGCGGGAGCAGGGTTGGCCTCCACCATGGGCCGGAGCTGCTCGATGATCTCGCGAAGTTGCGGTTGTGTCACCAGATCCATGAACGTGAACAGTACGGCGAGCGCTCGCATCTGTCCAGATCTCGTATCTCATACATTGATATGTCGTGGCGGGCGGTCGTCGCGAGGATCCAGCCCGAGGATCAAGCCCAAGCGGTGCCGTACCGCCCGCGGAACATCGTGGGCTCGACGGGATTGCGAGTCAGGGAGCCGTAACGACCGATCGGGTAGCCCAGTGGGATCGTCGCCCCGATCTCGAACGTGGGCGGGATGCCGAAGTGCTCGCGCACTGCAGGCTCGTTCTCGAGGTGGTTCGTCGTCATCGCGGCGCCGAGGCCGAGACCCCGGGCCGCGAGGAGCAGATTCTGGGTGGCGGCGTAGACCGATGACCACGCGAACCGGACGTCCGGACTCTGGGGGTTGGGGAAGCCGTTCTCGATGAGCGGCAGGATGAGCACCGGGGCCTGGTCGAATCCGAAGATGAACTCCCGGTACCGCCGTTGTGCGTGCGCTGCCGGCGACGTATCCCCCTCGGTCGGCTCGGGGTAGCGGACGCCGATGGCGTCGACCAACATGTCGCGGAACCAGCGCCGGTCGTCGTGCTCGGTGACGATCAGGAACTTCCACAGTTGCCGGTTCCCCGCGCTGGGTGCGCGGGTCGCGTAGTAGACGAGTCGCTCCAGGAGCTCGTCGGGGACCGGATCGGGACGGAGCCTGCGGATCGCCCGACATGTCTCCATCGCCTCGAAGAGGTCGATCTGCTCGTTCACGCGCGTGCCCCCTGCATCCGGTCGGGTGTGGCCCACTGGTTGTCGCGGGGGAGCGACAGGACGGCGAACCGCGTCTCGCCGTCCGACGAACTCTTGTGGCCCTGGCCCTCGAAGTCCTCGACGAGGCAGATGTCGCCCGCCCTCAGCGTTCGCCGGCCGCCGTCGCCGCCGACCTCGACCTCGAACCCGCCGGCGAGCACGACGAGAAGACTCGTTCCCGGCTCGGTGTGCCAGTCCGAGTGCATGGACGGCGACAGGCACACGAAGCTCAGGGCGTTGACGTCCTGAGCTGGCGAGTGCGGCTCCGAGAAGAGCTCGTCGAACCGCGCCAGGTGAGCGACCTCGCCGTCGGAGAACATCCGGAGCAGGCGGGGAGCGGTGCCTGCGGTCCGCCTTCCCTCGTCGAGGGGCGGCGGCACCGTGCCGACGGGCTGCCATGCCGCATCGAGCTCCACCTCGAGGTAGGAACAGGCGGTCGCGGCACGGATCTGGGCGGGTGCCTCGACCGGATCGGGGAGGTCGACGAGCAACACGTCGCCGGCGCCGAGCCGCGCTCGCATGTCCGGGACGAGCACCTGGAGGACTCCCGAGACGACCACGAGCAGGCGACGGGCACCGCCGCCCGCGACCACCTCGAGCGACTCAGCGGAAGCCGCCACCGAACGCACCCGACGCGCCGCGGACATGGTGCTCGGCTCGGGGGCTAGTGCTTGGTCGGTCGCCGTCGCCGTCGGCCCGGGCGTCAGGAACGGAAGGGGCAGGGACTCGAGTCGCGGCGCTTCCTGGCCGTCGCGGGCGATTCGTATCGTCTTCATGAATTCCTCCACCAAGGTCTATTGCGACGTACGATATCTCATGTACCGTACGGTGCCCAATGGAACTGTGACGTGAATCGCACGCACAGCCGGGACAGACGGCGAGGCCGTCTGCTGACCGAAAGGTGACGCAGTGAGGACATCGAAGTTCGCAGTGGGAGTCGCTCTTGCCGCTCTGCTCGCTGTGAGTTCCGCTTGTGGGAGCGACGACGCCGACGAGGGTTCGGGCGGCAGCGAAACCAGCTCGGGTTCCGTGCCGTCGGGGACGCCGGCCGACAGCTCCATGGATCCGGTCACCGTCGGGTTCCATAACCTCGAGAAGGGCGCGATCTCGCTGCCGGACATCCGAATCGGGTTCGAAGCCGGTCTGGCTTACGTCAACGAGCGGCTCGGCGGCATCAACGGTCGGCCGCTCGAGGTGATCGACTGCAAGACTGACGGCACCCCCGAAGCGTCGGTGAACTGCGCGAACCAGTTCGTCGAGGACGGCGCCGTGCTGAGCGTCCAGGGAGCCGACTTCGGCGCCGACGCGATGCTTCCGGTGCTTCAGTCTGCCGGGCTCGCGGAGCTCGGCAGCTTCCCGCTGACGCCCGGATTAAACTCCGCAGTCGGTGATGCGTTCTTCTTCCAGGGCTCGGCCGAGGAAGGCTACGCCGCTACCCTCGTCCAGCTGCAGAACCTCGAGGCCGACAAGGTCGCGTTCGTCATGGTGGACGCTCCGACGAGCCACGAGACCTTCGACGAGATCATTGAGCCGGCCGGTGAGACGCTGGGTATGGAAACCAAGGTCTTCTACGTGCCGCCGCAGTCCGACTGGCAGGTTCAGGCAGCGACGGTCCTGGCATGGGAGCCCGAGGCCATCGCCACCTACGTCGCCGCCGACGCGCTGGCTGCAGTGCCGGCCTTCCGCTCCTCGGGCTTCAGCGGCTACATCACCGCCGGTTCGAACATCGAGATCGTCCCGCAGCTCGATGCCTCCGTGCTCGAGAAGACGCTGTTCAGCGCGTCGTACTACCTGCCGGAGTTCGCTGACATCCCGGCGGAGGTGCAGCCCGACATCGATGCCTTCAATGAGTACGCCACCGATGACATGGAGGAAGGAAGCAGCATCACTCAGCGCCAGACCGGCTTCTATACGGCGCTGATCACCGCCCAGGTGCTGAGCGACATCGCCAGCGAGAACGAAGCCCTGACCGCCGAGGTCGTGCACGACGGGATGGCGACGTCGCAGGGTGCCCGGCAGCCGTTCCGCACCAACGGGTGGGATTGCGCGACGCCGTCCTGGCCGGACACGACCGCCTGCGGCACCGGCAATGTCTACGCAGAGCCGAACGCCGAGGGCGTGCTCGCGCCCCTGCCAGGCCAGCCAGTCGACATCTCCGCGGTCCTGCCGTAGCAGGTCCGTCACTTCGAGCGAGAAACTGAGAGACGCGTCGTGGACCAGATCCTCCTGTTCCTCGTGCTCGGCCTCGGGGTCGGGGCGGTGTATGCCGCCCTGACCCTGGGGGTCATCCTGACCTACCAGGGCACGGGCATGATCAACTTCGCCGCGGCCGCCATGGCCGCGGTGCCGATGTACGTGTACGAGGAGTTGAGGCAGGAGCGGTTGACACTGCCGATCCCGTGGTTGCCCTCGTTCGAGGTGGGGACCCTGCCGACATGGGTGGCAGTCGCCATCGCGGTGGCGGTCGCGGGCGCGCTGGGAGCGCTGATCGAGTTGACCGTCTCCCGGCCGATGCGCACCGCGCCACCCCTGGCGAGGGTCGTGGCTGCGGTCGGCATCCTGCTCACCCTGCAGGCAGCCGTAGGTCTGAAGTACGACACAGACCCGCGGCTGCGGTCGGTGACCCTTCCACAGGGCACTGTCGAGTTCGCCGGCGTCAACCTCGCGGTGGACCGGCTCTGGCTGATCGGCATCACCCTGGTGCTCTCGATCGCGCTGGCGGTCTGGTTCAAACGGTCCCGGATGGGGCTGGCGATCCAGGCCTCGGCAGAGAACGAGCGTGCGGCCGGCTTCGCCCGGCTGTCACCGTCGGTCACCGGGCTCGTCACGTGGACCCTGGCGTCGATGTTCACCGGGCTCATCTTGGTGCTCGCGGGTCCCGCGACGGGGACGCTCTCGCCGCAGACGATGCCGCTGTTGGTCGTCCCGGCACTTGCAGGTGCACTCCTTGCGCGGATGAGCTCGCTGTCGATGGGGCTACTCGCCGCGATGGCGCTCGGCGTCGTCCAGTCCGAGCTGCTCTACGTCTCCAACAACATGGAGTGGTGGCCCGGGTGGGCGAAGCAGGGGCTCACGAACGTGGTGCCCTTCGTCGTCATCGTCGTCACGCTCTTCGTCCTGGGGCGGGCGATCCCGACGCGCGCGGACGACGTCCGCACACGGCTGCCGGCGGTGCGGCTGCCGCAGAACAAGCCGAGCACGATCATCATCTGGTCCTCGGCCGGCTTGATCGGGCTCCTCGTGACCTCCGGCACCTACCGGTTCGGGGTCATTACCAGCCTGTCAGTCTCGCTGATCGCGCTCTCGTTGGTGCTGCTGACCGGCATGATCGGCCAGATCTCCCTGGCCCAGGCTGCGTTCGCCGGTGTCGCCGGCATCGCGCTGTCGAAGATCGGCGACTCGATACCGTTCCCGATCTCCCTGCTCCTTGCCGCGACAATCGCGGCCGTGGCCGGTGTCCTGGTCGGCATCCCGGCGCTGCGAATCCGCGGCGCCCAGCTCGCCGTGGTGACGCTGGCGGCGGCGCTCACGCTGCAGGACTTCGTCATCAACAACGCCCAGCTCGTCTCGGCGACCGGCAACTTCATCCCGGATCCGGTGCTGTTCGGCTGGAACCTCTCGGTCCGCGGCAGTGGGAGCATCGCGCGGTTGCCGTTCGGCGTGATGGTGCTGGTGATCGTGGTGGTCTCGTTCGTCTGCGTGGCGAACATGATGCGCAGTGGCACCGGACGCACGATGCTGGCGATCCGCTCCAACGAGCGGGCTGCCGCTGCGGTCGGCATCAACGTCCCTCGGGTCAAGCTCGCCGTGTTCGCCGCCTCGTCGTTTCTCGCCGGGCTCGCCGGAGCGATGATCGGCTACAGCCGGGGCCAGCTGTCGGCTGACTCGTTCGGTGTGTTCATCGGGCTGTCGTTCCTGGCGGTCGCCTACCTGGCCGGCATCACCAGCCTAGGTGGCGCTGTCGTCGCTGGACTCGGGACGAGCCTCGGCATCTTCTACGTGTTTACCGACCAAAACCTCAACCTGGGCAGCTACTACCTGCTGATCATGGGGCTGTCATTGGTCCTCACCGTCCTGTTCGCGCCGGCCGGCGTTGCCGGCAACACGCGTCGCGACATTGAGTGGATCCTCAACCGCGTCGCACCGAACCGGCGCAAGCCTGCGCCGACCGGGCACACCTACGTCGACGTGGCGATGCCAGAGTCGCGGCCGCGCGAGATTGGCGACGTGGTGCTCTCCACCACCGGCACCACGGTGCGGTACGGCGGCGTCGTCGCTGTCTCCGACGTCAGCATCGAGGTCCGATCCGGCGAGATCGTCGGTCTGATCGGCCCGAACGGTGCCGGCAAGACCAGCTTCGTCGACGCGGTCACCGGCTTCACCCGCAGCACCGGAGAGGTCGCCCTCGGCGGCGAGCGGCTGGACGGGCTCGCGGCGTACGGCCGGGCGCGGCGCGGACTGGTCAGGACCTGGCAGGCAGGCGAGCTCTTCGAGGATCTGAGCGTCGGCGACAACGTGCGGGTCGCCCACGAGACCGGCAATGAAGCATGGGCGATGGTCCGCGACACGGTGCGGCCGACCTCATCGCCTGCGGACGAGGTCCAGCGTGCGCTGACCCTGATGTCGCTCAACGATGTTGCTGGGAGGAAGCCGTCCGAGCTCCCACTGGGGCGGCAGAAGGCGGTCGGCCTGGCCCGGGCGCTGGCCATGCAACCGCAGGTGCTGTTGCTGGACGAGCCGGCCGCGGGCCTGGACAGTGACGAGAGCCGGGAGTTCGGTGACCAACTGCGCCGGATCGCGGCCACCGGTGTCGCCTGCGTACTGATCGACCACGACATGCACCTGGTCATGAGTGTGTGCGACCGCGTGTACGTCCTCGAGTTTGGCGAGCAGATCGCCGAGGGCACTCCCGCCACAGTGCGCAACGACCCGCGGGTGCTCGAGTCCTATCTGGGCAGCCAGTCGTTCGAGACCGAGGAGGTCGGGACCGACCGGCGCAACGAGAAGGAAGGTGTGGTGTCGTGACCGTCCTCATCGAGACCCAGGGGCTCACGTGCGGCTACGGGAAGCTGGCCGTCGTCCGTGACCTCAACTTGACCGTCTCGGCCGGGGAGGTGGTGTGCCTTCTCGGGGCCAACGGCGCCGGCAAGTCCACCAGCCTGCTCACGATCGCCGGCGCCCTGCCGAAGCTGGGCGGCGCGGTGAACGTCGACGGCAGGCCCGCCCCGGCCGCCGCTCACGTCGTGGCCCGGCGCGGGCTCGCGCTGGTGCCCGAGGGACGGGGGCTCTTCTACCGCCTCACGGTGGCCGAGAACCTCCGCCTGCGCCGGCATCGGCGCTCGGGGGTGTCCATCGACGACGTGCTTGGTCACTTCCCGGTGCTCGCCGACCTCATGGGCAGGCGCGCCGCGCTCCTCTCCGGCGGTGAGCAGCAGATGCTCGCGCTCGCCGGTGCCCTGGTCGCCGACCCGCAGGTCATCCTCCTCGACGAGATGAGCCTGGGGCTGGCGCCGATCATCGTCGAGCGACTGCTGCCGATCGTGCGGAGTATTGCTGACAACAAGGGGATGGGCGTGCTGCTGGTCGAGCAGCACATCCTGGCCGCCCTCTCGGTAGCGGACCGCGGATACGTGATGGCGCACGGCTCGGTGGTCGCGGAAGGCACCGCGGAGGAGCTGCGCCGCGACGCCGAGCTGCTGGAGGCGAGCTACCTGGGCGAGAAGACGAGCATCGACGCCGCGGTCGCCGAGGGACTGGTGTGAGGAGCGAGATGACCCGGGACGCGCCGTACGTCAACGACACCCACCCTACTCCCGAGGTGCTGCGTCGCACCTTCAGCACCTTCCCGAGCGGCGTCGTGGCCCTGTGCGGCACGACGCCCGACGGGGAGATGGTCGGGATGGCCATCAGCGCCTTCATCCCGGTCTCCCTCGACCCGCCCCTGATCGGGGTGGCGGTGCAGAACAGCTCGCGCACCTGGGCGGTCCTCCGGGACCTGCCCGCGCTCGGCGTCAGTGTGCTCGCGGCCGATCAGCAGCTCGAGGCCCGCCAGCTGGCCGCGCGCGAGGGCAACCGGTTCACGGGCATCGACCTTGGCAACGTCACCGAGGGTGGCGCGGTCTTCCTTGCCAACTCGGTGTCGCGCTTCGACTGTGTGCCCGAGAGCGAGACGCCGGCGGGAGACCACAGCATGGTGCTGCTCCGAATCCGCGCGGTCAGCCAGTCCGTCGACGTCACGCCCCTGGTGTTCCACGAGAGCTCCTTCGTCACCCTGAGCCCGCTCGGCGAGGCCGACATCACCTGAGTGCGCGGCCGTTCAGCCCGCCGGAACCGACGGGTAGCCCAAACGGCTGGTCGGGGCGAGTCTGGGGTCGACCCAACCGCATGTGAGGAGCACGCCCATTTCCGAGAGCATCGCCACCAAGGGGGCCTCCGCCGCGGCGCCGGCGTCCAGGGGACCAGACCCGGTGCAGCTGGCCGCCGATCGGCTCGCCGCGGCGCAGGAGACTGGGGTCGCGTGCCCGCCCGTCCGCGACCTGATCGGCGCGAGCGACGTACGAACGGCCTACGCCGTGCAGTCGACGAACGTCGCTCGCCGCCTGGCCGGCGGCCGGCACGTCGTAGGGCGGAAGATCGGCCTGACGTCGCCGGCCGTCCAGGCGCAGCTCGGCGTCGACCAGCCCGACTTCGGCGTCCTCCTCGACGACATGTTGTGCGCCCCTGACCGCCCGATCGACCTCACCGGACTCCTCCAGCCCAAGGTGGAGGCCGAAATCGCGTTCGTGATGGCGCAGGACGTGCTCGACCCGGGCGTCGACCTCGGCTCGATCCGCGGATGCGTGGACAACGCCGTGGCGGCGCTGGAGATCGTGGACAGCCGGATTGCCGGGTGGGACATCAGCCTCGCCGACACGATCGCCGACAACGCCTCGAGCGGGATGTTCGTCCTCGGCCGGACGGCGCTTCCGCTCTCTGAGGTCGCGCCACGCGACGTCGAGATGACGATGTCGGTCAACGGTGCCGTCGAGTCGACCGGCGACGGCCGGCAGTGCCTCGGCGACCCGCTGGCGGCGCTGGCCTGGCTGGCGCGTTCGGCGCTCGACCTCGGGGCGCCGCTCCGGACCGGCGACATCGTGCTGTCGGGAGCCCTGGGGCCGATGGTCGCCCTCCAGCCCGGGGACGCTGTCGACGTCGTCCTCGGCGGGCTCGGAGAACTGAGCGCCGTGTTCGCGGCGGAAGGAGTGCAGCGGTGAAGACCAAGGTGGCCATCATCGGCTCGGGCAACATCGGCACCGACCTGATGATCAAGATCCTCCGCCTCAGCGAGACCCTCGAGGTCGCCGCGATGGTCGGGATCGACCCAGACTCCGACGGCCTCGCGCGCGCCGGCCGGCTCGGTGTCCCCACGACGGCGGAGGGCGTGGTCGGGCTCCGGGCCCTGCCGGGCTTCGACGAGATCGACATCGTCTTCGACGCAACGTCGGCCAAGGCGCATGCCGCGAACGTGAAGGCGCTGGAGCCGCAGGGCAAGCGGTTCGTCGACCTGACCCCGGCGGCAATCGGGCCGTACGTCGTGCCGCCGGTCAACCTCGACGACCACCTCGACGCGCCGAACCTCAACATGGTCACCTGCGGCGGCCAGGCGACGATCCCCGTCGTCGCGGCGATCTCCCGGGTGACCCCGGTGCCCTATGCCGAGATCGTCGCGTCCATCGCCTCGCGCTCGGCCGGCCCCGGGACCCGCGCGAACATCGACGAGTTCACCGAGACGACGTCCGCAGCGATCGTCTCCGTCGGCGGCGCCCAGCGGGGCAAGGCGGTGATCATCCTCAATCCGGCCGACCCGCCGCTCATCATGCGCGACACTGTGCTCGCGCTCGTCGGCGCGGCCGACCACGACGCCATCGGGGCGAGCGTGGAGGCGATGGTGGGGGAGGTGGCGCAGTACGTCCCCGGCTACCGGCTCAAGCAGGCGGTCCAGTTCGCGAAGATCGACCCGACTGACCCGGTCCACACCCTCCTGCCCGAGGGCGCCCCGCGGCCGACGACCAAGGTCACCGTCCTCCTCGAGGTGGAAGGCGCCGCGCACTACCTGCCGGCGTACGCCGGGAACCTCGACATCATGACGTCGGCTGCGCTGCGGGTCGGCGAGCGACTGGCGGCACGCAGTGCGGCGGGAGTCGTCGCATGAGCCGCACGCGGGTCTTCGTCCAGGACGTGACGCTGCGCGACGGCATGCACGCCGTCCGCCACCGGATGGCGCCGTCCGACGTCGCGCGGGTCGCGGCCGCGCTCGACGCCGCGGGCGTCGACGCCCTCGAGGTCGCCCACGGCGACGGGCTCGCCGGCGGCAGCCTCAACTACGGACCCGGAAGCCACACCGACTGGCAGTGGCTCGAGGCGGCCGCGGGTGCAATCTCCCGCGCTCGCCTGACGACGCTGCTGCTCCCAGGGATCGGCACGATCCACGAGCTCGAGCGGGCGCACGACCTCGGCGTGCGGTCCATCCGGATCGCCACCCACTGCACGGAAGCGGACGTCGCGGCCCAGCACATCGAGAAGGCGCGCGAGCTCGGCATGGACGTCTCCGGCTTCCTCATGATGAGCCACATGGCCCCGGCGAAGGAGCTTGCGGGGCAGGCGGCCCTGATGGAGTCCCATGGCGCGCACTGCGTCTACGTGACCGACTCGGGCGGCCGGCTGACGATGGACGGGGTGCGACAGCGCATCCGGGCCTACCGCGAGGTGCTCGACGACCGCACCGAGATCGGTATCCACGCGCACGAGAACCTCTCGCTCTCGGTCGCGAACAGCGTGGTGGCCGTCGAGGAGGGCGTGACGCGCGTCGATGCCTCGCTCGCCGGGCAGGGTGCCGGCGCGGGCAATACGCCCCTGGAGGCGTTCATCGCGGTTGCCGACCTGCTCGGCTGGCAGCACGGCTGCGACCTCTTCGCCCTCCAGGACGCCGCCGACGACATCGTCGGCCCGCTCCAGGACCGGCCTGTGCGGGTCGACCGGGAGACGCTGACGCTCGGCTACGCCGGGGTGTACTCGAGCTTCCTGCGTCACGCCGAGACCGTCTCCGCCGCGTACGGCATCGACGTCCGCGCCCTCCTCGTGGAGGTGGGACGACGCGGCCTCGTGGGGGGCCAGGAGGACATGCTCGTGGACATCGCGCTCGACCTGACCGCGGTCGTCTCGTGACCGGCGTCCGGACCGAGGAGCCGCTGTCGCTCCCCGCGATCGAGGCCGCGCTGGTGGCGCCAGGTTCCGACTTCGAGACCGTGTTGTCGTGGGTGCGTGGCCGGGAGGTTGCGGTCTACCGCAACGCGCCGTCGACGCTGGCCGAGGTGTTCGGCCGCGCCGCCTCCTGGGGTGATGCCGCTGCGGTGTCCTACGAGGACCGCACGGTGACGTGGGCGGAGTACGCCGACACCGTGGGCCGGGTCGCGGGGGTCATGATCGCCGACCACGGCGTCCGCCCGGGTGATCGGGTCGCCATCGCCATGCGGAACTACCCGGAGTGGGCGCTCGCCTTCGCGGCTGCGACCAGCATCGGTGCGGTGGCCGTGCCCCTCAACTCGTGGTGGACGGGAGAGGAGCTCGCCTACGTTCTGGCCGACTGCGGCGCCGCCGTGCTCGTCGCCGACGGTGAGCGGGCCCAGCTCGTCGCCCGGCACCGCTCTGCCCTGCCACAGCTGCGGGCCGTGGTCGAGGCCGAGGCCGAGGCGCGGTCGGGCGACCAGGCCTGGCACGAGCTGGCGGCCGGCCGCGGAGCCGACCTGGCCGCGCTCGCAGGCGTGATCTCGCCCGACGACGACGCGACGATCATGTACACGTCGGGGACGACCGGGAAGCCCAAGGGCGCGATCGCCACGCACCGCGCGCACGCGACCGGGCTGATGAACATCCTCTACCAGGGTGCTCTCCACGCGGCTGTGAACCGGGCCAGATCGGAGCCCGTGCGGCCGGCCCGCACACCGGCGCAGGCACTCGTCGGAGGCCCGCTCTTCCACATCTCCAACCTCCCGAAGCTCTACGTCGCGGCCTGGCGCGGGCACCACCTGGTGTTCATGCGCCGGTGGGACGCCGCCCGGGCGGTCGACCTTATCGACACGTGTGGCCTCGACGGCTTCGCGGGTGTGCCGACGATGGTGCGGCAGCTCCTCGACGAGGCCGAGGCGACGGGCACGACGCTGCCCACGCTGCGGCAGATCGGGACCGGCGGCGCGCCCACGCCCGGCAACCAGATCCAGCGCATCGGGCGCCAGTTCGAGCGCGGCGTCCTCGCGAGCACCGGCTACGGGCTCACCGAAACCACAGGGGCCGTGGTCGGCATCGCGTCCTCCGACTTCTTCGACCGCCCCGACGCCGCCGGCCGGCCGTTCCCGGTGAGCCAGGTGAGGGTGGTCGCCGCCGACGGCTCCGAGGCCGCTCCGGGCGAGGTCGGTGAGGCGTGGCTGCGCGGCCCGAACCTGGCGACGGGCTACTGGAACCGGCCGGACGAGCCGTTCCACAACGAGCAGGGGTGGTTCGCGACCGGCGACCTCGTGACCGTGGACGACGAGGGGTTCCTCCGGATCGTCGACCGGATCAAGGACGTCGTGCTGCGCGGTGGCGAGAACGTCTACTGCGCCGAGATCGAGGGCCTCCTCGCGACCCACCCGGACGTGGTCGACGTCGGCGCCTTCGGCGTCCCTCACGACCTCCTCGGCGAGGAGGTGGCGGCCGCCGTCCAGCTGCGCCCCGGCGCGACGGCGACCGCGGACGACCTGCGGCGCCACGTGGCAGAGCGCGCTGCGGCGTACAAGGTCCCAACCGAAGTCGTGATCCTGACCGGCCCCCTGCCGCGCAACCCGACCGGGAAGGTACTCAAGTCCGAGCTCCGGGCTCGGCTCCACGCAGATCCAGAACCCGAGGAGGAGCAGTCATGACACCAGCGTCCGAGGACCCGACCCCGGCCGAGTACAAGGAGATCCTCTACTCCGTCGCGGAACGGATCGCCACGATCACCCTCGACCAGCCGGAGCGGCGCAACGCGCTGACCTTCCGGATGCGACGCGAGATCATCGACGCACTCAGGACCGCAGAGAGCGACGACGACGTCACCATCATCCTGATCCGGGCCAACGGCCCGTCCTTCTCCGGTGGCTATTCGCTGTCGACGGCCCCGCGCCCCGAGGCAACGGACGGCACGCCGGAGGCAAAGTCCTACTGGGACGACGGAACTCGTCCGGAGCGGTGGATCGACGCCGAGCAGTTCGACGGCTGGACCGACCAGTGGGCGCGTAGCTGTCTGCGCGACTGGATGAACATCTGGCAGCTGCTGAAGCCGGTCGTCGCGATGGTGCACGGCCACTGCCTGGCCGGCGGGAGCGAGCTGATGTCCCTGTGCGACCTCGCGTTCGTCGCCGACGACGCCCAGATCGGCTACCCACCAATGCGCGGCATGACCTCGCCCGACATCCCGTACTTCCCCTGGAAGATGACCATGGCGCAGGCCAAGTACCTTCAGCTCACCGGGAACAGCGTGACCGGCGCCGAGGCGGCCGCCATGGGATGGGTGGCGAAGTCGTTCCCTCCCGACGGGCTCGAGGCGCAGACGATGCGAGAGCTGCGAGCGATGAGCCACATCGCGCCTTCCCTGCTCGCCGCGAACAAGGAGTCCGTGAACCAGGCCTACGAGATCATGGGGATGCGGACCCACTTCAACCAGGCGTGGGCCATGCACTCGCTCAGTGGCGCGTTGCGGCCCGGGGCCCGGGACTTCTCCCAGCAGCTCCGGGAGGGTGGCCTCAAGGCAGCGTTGGCGTGGCGCGACGGTCCGGCCCGCGATGAAGGGTTCCGCTGAGCGGCCGCGCGCCAGTCACCTCAGACGCGCCAGTCACCTC